>CACEWE010000015.1 GCA_902563055.1 uncultured Gammaproteobacteria bacterium
GTATACGGACACTTCTCGTCCAAATCACCTTGCCCAAGAGCTTATTGATAATAGTGTCGATGAAGCTTTAGCAGGTTACGCTAAAAATATTGATGTATGTTTGCATTTGGATGGATCCTTGTCTGTCTGTGATGATGGCCGGGGGATGCCGGTAGATATTCATCCTGAAGAAAAAGTTTCAGGGGTGGAGCTTATTTTAACTCGGCTTCATGCTGGGGGGAAATTTAGCCAAAAAAACTATCAGGTCTCTGGTGGTCTCCATGGGGTAGGGGTTTCAGTTGTTAATGCATTATCTAAAAAATTACTCGTGGAGATAAAGCGTGATGGAAAGCATTTTCAAATGCGCTATGAGCATGGTGAAAAGGTAGAAGAATTAACGCAAATTGGCACCGTTGGAAAGAAGAATACAGGCACCATGGTACACTTTTATCCGGATGAGCAATATTTTGATAATCCTTGTATTTTGGTTAATAAACTAATTCACAATCTGCGCTCTAAAGCAGTGTTATCACCGGGTCTTCGTGTCCATTTTAAAAACCAGTTAGATGGCTCAGAGCAAACCTGGTTTTATGAAGATGGTTTAAGCGATTATCTAAAAGCAGCGCTTATAGACAAAGAAACCGTATGTGATGCACTTTTTAAAGGTTCAGCACAAGCAGGTCAGTTTGCGGTAGATTGGGCGCTTAATTGGGTGAGCGAAGGTCGCGACTTCATGTGTGAGAGTTACGTTAACCTGATTCCAACTATTGCTGGAGGTACTCATGTAAATGGTGCAAGGAGTGGCTTGGTGGATGCTATTAAAGAATTTTGTGAACTAAGAAACCTTATTCCTAGAGGGGTTAAAGTTACCCCAGATGATGTATTTGATGCTTGTAGTTATGTGCTTTCAGTGAAGATGGCAGAGCCACAATTCTCGGGTCAAACCAAAGAGCGTTTAACTTCAAGAGAATGTGCCTCTTTTGTATCTCAGCACATGAAAGATGCCTGTAGTTTATGGTTGAATCAACATGTACAAAATGGTGAAAAAATAGCACAGTTTGTTATTGAAAAAGCCCAGTCGCGCCTAAAGTCTTCAAAAAAGGTTAAGCGTAAAAAGGTTCATGCAGGACTGCAGTTGCCGGGAAAATTAACCGAATGTTTATCGCAAGATCCTGCATCAGGTGAGCTATTTCTTGTCGAAGGGGACTCCGCGGGCGGTTCTGCTAAGCAGGCGCGAGATAAAGAATATCAGGCTATTATGCCGCTTCGTGGTAAGATCTTAAATACCTGGGAGCTTGATAGTCATGATATTTTGGCCTCACAAGAAATTCATGATATTAGTGTGGCTATTGGGGTTGATCCAGGTTCAAATGACCTAAGTGGGCTTAGGTATCATAAAATTTGCATCTTAGCTGATGCTGATTCTGACGGGGCACATATTGCAACATTATTGTGTGCGCTGTTTTTGAAGCATTATCGTCCCTTGGTAGAAGCGGGGCATATATATGTAGCCATGCCTCCTTTGTATCGTATCGATATGGGTAAAGATGTCTACTACGCTATAGATAACCAGGAGCGTGATACGATGATTGCTAAACTAGAGGCAGGGTCTTCCAAAGCAAAAATTAATGTGATACGTTTTAAGGGTCTTGGTGAAATGAATCCACCACAACTGCGAGAAACTACGCTTGATCCAGCAACTAGGCGCTTAATGCAACTTAGAATTGATGAAACTACAACTGCGGATGAAAACATGGATATGATGATGGCTAAAAAACGCGCCCATGATCGTCGTGCATGGTTAGAAGAAAAGGGTGATTTAGCCGATTGTGAATAAAATTTGCTAATTAGTTTTTTTTGCTCTTTACTTTATATTTTTGAAAGTACATGAAGGAGCTATAAAATGTCAGATAATACATTCGAGAACGATTTCGAGCAACTCAAGTCTACTGCGCAGCTATGGCCAGCATGCCCTGTTTCATCTATAAACTTTAACAGTCATCTTGCAAATAAATATCCTTTAATGCAAGAATTGCAAAATAATCTCGAAAACAATGCACATTATTTGCAAGTTTTAAATCAAAAAAATCATGAACGCTATCAAGCTTATATGCAAGAATTGGAGCGCATGCTTGAGGATGAAGAGTATTGGGATCAATACAACCAGCAGCAACAAGAATGTGCAGGAAGTGACCAGTCGCTGGGTATGCTTGGGATGTTTATGGGCTCAGCAATGCTTTCAAGTGTGATATTGTCAAGTAGTGAAGAGAGCTTAAAGGGCTTAAGCGGAAAAAGATTTATGGCCTATGATCCATTGGTAATGGCAGTGCTTGATGGATTTGCACATATTACTGATGAGTTAGATTTTTTAGATCTTCACGTTGAAAAAATGGAGTCTGATGACGCTGATCCTATATGGAAAGGTCGCATGCATAGTGCCTTAGGTGGCGTCCTTATGCTTTCTCAAATGAGTGCTGCTTTAGCAAAACGTTATCCTAATGATGCAAGGCTTAAGAGTATTTTAGGTCAAAAGATGATGAAAAGGTTTTTCAAAAGAGTAGCAATGATGCGCGTGCGCTATTGGAATATGTGGGCACGCGCTATTACACTAGAAAATCGCCAGGAAGTAAGACAAAATGTTAAAGATTTGCGGAAAGAGATGTTTCAAGCTTTAGCTGAAATTTCAAAGAAACAATACGAAAAAGATGCAGCCTATAAAAGTCTATTTAAAAAATTTCGTGAAGCAATTAATAAGTATAGTAAGCACCGGAACCCCTTTCGTGGCAGTATAAAGCAAGAAATGCTAACGCAGGAATTACTTGAAGAAATTCGCAAGGGTGGGGATCTTGATGCACTTAAAGATTTTAAAAAAGATTGCCAAGAAATGAAGCAGTTTTTTGAAGCGTTTCTAAATAAAAATAAGGAAATTGCTAATCGATCAGAAAATAAAAAGGCATTTGATGAAATTAAAGATCGCCTTTCATATATGTCTGAATTAGTTGATAAAATAATTCCAAAAGCAGAAAAGGAGCTGGAAGCAAATAGGCAATCAGCTCCTGGTTCAAATAAGTAAATTCCTAATCTTTTAAATGTGGAAAATTATTTTCTAGGATTGGATTCCATTTTGCTAAATGAGATTTTATATCATCAAAAAGTGCTTGGGAGTCTCCTTGAATTTCAATACTAATAATTTGATCATTTTGTTCAATGGTGTTAACCACTGATTGATCTTCTGCTGAGACTACTTTACCAAATACAGTATGGACACCATCTAAATGTGGAGTTGGTGTGTGGGTAATAAAAAACTGGCTGCCATTGGTGTTTGGTCCAGCATTGGCCATAGATAATACTCCAGGTGTATTATGTTTAAGGCCTGTATCTACCTCGTCTTCAAATTGATAACCAGGAGAGCCAGTTCCAGAACCAAATGGACAGCCGCCTTGGATCATAAAGTTATCTATAACACGGTGGAAATTAAGGCCATCATAGTACTTTTTTTGACTTAGATTGATAAAGTTACCTACAGTGATAGGGGCTTCTTCTGAGAATAGGTTTAAGTTGATATCGCCTTTGTTGGTTTTAATGCAAGCTTTAAGTGTGCTCATGATTTGGTTCCTTGTTGTTGAAAGAGTTGCTTATAATACGTGTTTTTAAGTAAAAAGCAAATACTAAATGCCAGATAGGCTCCAAAAATAACATCCCCTAGATAGTGTTTTAATACCACGACTCTTGCCAGGGCAAAGCCAATAGCTATGAGGATAAACAGGGTTCTTAATAGCGTATTTTTAACGATAAAGCATAAGCTTATCATCAGTGCAAACATCATGCCGCTATGACCAGATGGTGAAGAACATTGCATCTTTACACTGGTGAGTCCGCTAAAGCCATAAAGGTCTTGGCTTAAAAACATAGGTGGACGATATCGACCTAAAAGATGTTTAAGCACCGTAATAATAAAAGTAGTAAGGACTATGGATGCGCCTGTAAATTCAGCGCTTAAAAGCATAGAAAATGATTTTTTACTTAAAAGGCGCCATGCAAGGCAAGTAAAAAAAAGGAAGATGCCTAATCCTTTTAAGTATAAGGCTGGGATCGTAATGCTTTTGCTTAAGGTAACAATAAAACTGTCTTGCAGGTGCTTGTGGACATATAAAGTAATTGGAATATCTATATAGAAATAGCATGCAGCATAGATGATTAAAAAGACTATGCTAAGATAGGTAAGTATTTTATATGGTTTAGGCATGGTTTTATCCTTTGCTGGTTCTTTTATCTTTTGTTAATTTGGCTGGTTTGACTTTGATTTGTTCTTAGTGATATTGATTTACTCAAAGCTTTAAATGTGTTTAAGATTTGTTTGCCTCTTGATGAAAAAGCTGCTTATAATATGTGTTTTTAAGTAAAAAGCAAATACTAAATGCCAGGTAGGCTCCAAAAATAACATCCCCTAGATAGTGTTTTAATACCACGATTCTTGCCAGGGCAAAGCCAATAGCTATGAGGATAAACAGGGTTCTTAAAAGGGTGTTTTTAATGATAAAGCATAAGCTTATCATCAGTGCAAACATCATGCCGCTATGGCCAGATGGCGAAGAATATTGCATATATGCATTGGTGGGTCCATTAAAACCATAAAGATCTTGGCTAAAAAACATAGGTGGGCGGTATCGGCCTAAGAGGTGTTTAAGCGCTAAAATGGTAAAACTAGTGAGCACTATTGATGCGCCGGTATATTCAGCGTTTAACAACTTGGAATTGGATTGTTTATTTAAAAGCCGCCATGCAAAGCAGCTACAAAAAAGAAAGATACCTATGGCAAAAAGGAACGTTGATGGAATGGCAATTGCCTGGCTCCATGCATAAATCATACCTTTTTGAAGATGGCTGTGTGCATAAAGGGTGACTGGAAGATCGATATAGAAATAGCATGCCCCATAGATGATCACAAAAGCCATACTAAGATAGCAAAGTGTTTTAAAAGTTTTAGACATGGGTTTATCCTTTAATGGTTTTTTTATCTTTGGCTAATTTTGGAAGGGTAACGCCGGTTTGGCCCTGATATTTTCCTGCGCGATCTTTGTAGGAAGTGATACAAGCCTCATCAGATTCAAAAAACAGCATTTGAGCCACGCCTTCATTGGCATAGATTTTAGCAGGAAGAGGCGTGGTATTAGAAAATTCAAGTGTTACATGGCCTTCCCATTCTGGCTCCAGTGGGGTCACATTAACAATAATTCCACAACGGGCATAGGTGGACTTACCAAGGCAGATGACTAGCACATTTCTTGGGATACGGAAATATTCTACTGTGTGGGCTAGGGCAAAGGAGTTGGGTGGTATAATGCACACATCGCTGTGGATATCAACAAAACTATCTGAATCAAAGTTTTTAGGATCAACCATGGCAGAGTGGATATTGGTAAACACTTTAAAATGATTGCCGCAGCGCACATCATAACCATAACTGGAGGTGCCATGGGATATAGACGGTTTATCTTTGGTATCATGTTTAACCTGAGTTTGGGCAAAAGGTTCAATCATTTTGTGTTGCTGGGCTTGTTGAATAATCCAACGATCAGATTTTATAGCCATTAGGGGTATCCTTTAATTTACTTTGTGCAATTCTTGTTGTAATTCACTAATGTTGTGTGCGCTAAAATCACCACCGACAAAATCATCAAGCTGGTGGGAGAGTTTTGGCGCTGAAAATAAACCACGTATGGATTTTTCACCGTTTTCATCATTTTCAGTTACAAAAAGAAATTCACAGTTAAGATCGTGGAGTAATTTTGCAATATGCCCCACATAGGCACTACCGGCTACATCACTGTCCATCGCATAAAAAGAACTTAAGGGTTGCATCATTTGGTAAAGAGTGACTTCTTTAGGAGTACAGGCTTGCTCACGAGCGAGCATGATTGGTTTTAAGCCTTGAATATCTTTTGCGCTAATTAAACCGATGATGGCTTGGTTTTCATCTGTTACAAACAAGGATAATGCGCGGTGCAGTTGCATTTGGCTAAGAGCGTCATGGATATTTTGACTAGAAGAAATTAATAGGGGCGCACGTTTTTTAAAGTCGATAAGCACTTCCATCGCAGGGGTGTCCATATGGACGACTTCTGGTTGTGACTGTGGGCTTAAACATGGGAGTTTTCTTGGGAGTGCAGCGGTTTCTAATTGGCCGTATATGGTTTCTGTCATAAGGTTTTCCTTCAAGCTATCTAAAAACGCTCTAATGTACCTGGATTTGTGCTTTTTGGCAATAAGATTTTTAGTTTAAAATGCTGAGCTTTCAACAAGTAGTCGATCCAAGCTATCGTGTCCCTTCTCTTTGACTTTTGGTGTTTCAGATTCTTTTGTTTTTGCACAGCAAGCGTAAAGTAGACTACTAGCATAGGACAAGCAGGCACAGGAACATATTAAAGTAAAAATTATCGGCCAAAGATGTCCTGCTTCATTAATGATTGCCAGTGTGTAGTATTGATGATCCATTTGCTCTTTTGAGAGTTGTAGACTGTTATAGTAATTTTCTTCATTTTCGGTCATAACCCAATTTGCACCGGTATATTTTAGATAATAGTCACGAGTAGATGGAGCTTGTTGTGATAGAAATAATCCAAAATAGAGTATGCTTGGAAGCGTAAAAATTGGTTTTAAAGTTTGCTCAAATCGTGTTTGTTGAATCTGTAGAAAATTCCTTATAGAGCTTATACATTTAACTTTATTTTGCATTTTTTGAGCAATCCAGGCAGTGCCAGCAGCAGCTAGAAGTATGCAAGGGCCATATTCAACCAGGCTAATAAATAAAGGAATCCATAGTGCTTTAAACTCGCTTGCATTCCACATTCCTAAGTATAAAGCATGGTATATGTCCGGGCGCAAATAGGCTTTTTGTGTACAAGATTTTAAAGGCAGTTTCTCTGATGTTATCGATATACCCATATCAAATTCATATGGCTGTGCATTTTTTGAAAACAATGTTCTTAGCAAATAGCCTATTGGGCTATAGGTTTGCTCTAGGATATGTGTTTTGTAAGCTATTTTTATCTCAATAGGCATTTCTCTCCCTAGGTGAGTCTGATTGTTTTGACTAAGATACTCAAAAATTTTTGTATAAACTTCGTTATTATTTTCAATAGGATATTCAAACGCTTTTGTATAAGTGTCATTTCTGTAAAGACAAAAGTCATCAGCTGGGCAAGGGGGCCAGTAATCTTTATTCAACATTCCATATACAAAGCGTGCTGCATAGAATAAGAAAATGGGTGTAAACAATAATTTTGCAATGGGTGCAAAGAAATTTGCATAAGATTTTTCATTTTCTCGTTCTTGTTTTTTTTGTTTTGCTTGTTCATTCTTTTTTGGTAAATAGGCATTTAGAGCTTTTTCCGTTAGATTTAATGCGCCATTTACGGGGATAATATATTGAAAAATAGGCCACCATAAGAACCAAAGTGCAAAGGAATATTTTAATGCAACTTCGTTAAGGCTTGTAGAGTTTTCATCTCCATAGTAATCAATGGTATATTTCAAGAATTCAAATGGGAACGCCACTTGGAAAGACTTTTGTGTTTTAGGTATTGTTAAACCCGTTTTATTGCTCCAAAAGTCATCAGTTGTCTCGAATTCCTTTTGATAGTCACGGAGTTGAGGAACAAGAATATGGTATGGCAAATAGAGGTAAGCTAATGATGACGCGAGAGTCAAATATCGCGTAAATTTTTCTCTTTTTAGTGTTTTTTCATTTTGGATAGGTGGGATAATACCTAATGGGTTTGACAAGTTATCATCGACGTCGATGTTTTTTGGTTTTATCAAGGTATAAATATATCCAAGTCCAAGTGTGGTTTGAAAAACAATTTGATACCAGCTAATAGTTAAAAGCTGATACTGTTGGTCGTTAGAAATTGTTGGAAAGCCATCAGGAATAGGAAGTTCGCTTGTATTTGTGTAACCAAAGAGGCATTCGTGTCTTTTATCGGTTAAATTTCCAGTATAGGGAGGTATGGGTTCTGCGCTACTATTTTCTGATAGTATACTGGGCCCCCATAGTGCCCATGCGCTTGAGAGAAGGGTGTGTGCAATGGGTAGGATTGTTTCTGATAAGCGTCTACATCTCAAGATTGAAGAGTTTGGCATGATGCTCTTTCCTAAGACTAGTTATGAAGAGAATTTTTTTGCATCAGCTAAGGTTTTATCTAAATCTTGTGCTGTATGTGCACAAGAGATAAATCCTGCTTCAAACATTGATGGTGCAAAATAGTGACCATGATGGAGCATATGCTGAAAAAAAGCGTTAAAGCATGTTTGATCTGCTTTGCTAATGTCGGTAAAGTTTTCAGGTGGCGCATCAATAAATGCAAAACCAAACATGCCACCTTGAACAACCGCGCTAAAGGGTAAATCCTTTTGATGCATAATAATGGTGAGTTGATCCATCAAATATTGTGTTTTTTGTTCTAGTTTTTGATAAAAGTCTTTGTCTTTAAGAATAATTTCAAGTGTAGTAAGACCAGCGGCCATTGCCAGGGGATTGCCTGAAAGGGTTCCGGCTTGGTAGACAGAACCTTGTGGGGCAAGATGTTCCATAATCTCTTTTTTTCCGCCAAAGGCGCCAACAGGTAGTCCGCCTCCAATGACTTTTCCTAAAATAGTTAAATCTGGTTTTATACCAATAAGTGATTGCGCGCCGTTGGCGGCAACCCGAAATCCGGTCATGACTTCATCACATATTAGCAAACAATCATAGTTGCTTTGTGCATTGTTAAGCGCTGCAATAAAATCTTGTTGGGGACGAATAAAATTCATATTGCCGCAGATAGGCTCAAAAATAATAGCCCCGATTTGATCGCCATAGTGTTCTAAACATGCAGTAAGTGCTTGTGGATCGTTGTAGGGAATATTGAGCGTATATTTGGAAAATGCTTCTGGTACGCCAGGGCTATGACTAATTTTTGCCGTAGCCAGTCCTGATCCAGCATCGGCCAAGAGATAATCTGCATGACCATGGTAGCAGCCACTAAATTTGATAATGTAATCGCGCTTGGTATAAGCTCGTGCTAAGCGAATAGCGCTCATACAGGCTTCGGTACCAGAGTTGACAAAACGGATCATCTCTATGGCATCCATTTGTTTGATAATACACGCAGCTAGTTGTGTTTCTGCTTGGGTTGGGGCACCAAAACTGGTGCCTTTTTGAGCCTGCTTGGTGATGGCCGTTATTACATCTGGGTGTGCATGGCCTAAAATAGCCGGTCCAAATGAACCCACATAGTCGGTATATTGTTTGCCTTCCACATCAAATAAAAGGGGGCCTTTTGCGCGCTCTATAAACTTTGGGGTGCCACCAACGCTTTTAAATGCGCGCACTGGTGAGTTAACGCCGCCAGGCATGAGTTCTTTTGCTATTTCAAAACAGCTATTATTATCCATCACTTCTCCTTTTGATCAGGGATTTTATAGATTTTTAGCGCTATATACAAGTCTAATAGGCAATCTTGATAAATAAAAAATCTTGGACGAGCGCCTGTTTTACCCTTTATATTGCTTGCACTAAGCACAATATATGGTTATGATGCAAAAAAATTATTCTTAAGGGTAAAAAATGACTGATATTAAATATAAACAATATATGTGTGTATTGTGCGGCTTGGTGTACGATGAGGCAGAAGGGTGGCCTGATGATGGCATAGAGCCAGGCACTTTGTGGCAAGATGTTCCCGAAACGTGGATTTGCCCTGATTGTGGCGCGACCAAGCTTGATTTTGAAATGATCGAAGTGGAATAATAATAACTATTATCTAAGTATTGTGTTGTTTTTGTATCATTTTTTTAAAAGTATGCATAAAATATTCTTGAAATTTTGTATTTCATGACTTAAGTCTTAAATAATTTAATCGGAGGTGTTAATGCAGCAGAAAAAAAATTCTGTACTGGAACAAGCAAATCGTATAAAGACCATTAGAGAAAAATTTTTATACACTTTCGTGCTGGTGTTCAACGTTATATACTTTCTTGAAGAGTGTAGTTTAGAAGATAACGTTTATCGGGCGTTCTTTGTAGTTAATCTAATAGTCTTGTTAATGCAGTCGCGGATGGATCCAGCTTGCAGTTATCCTGAAGGTATAATCGATGATATTGTCAAGAGAATGACTGATGACCTAAGTACTAATGATCGTTATGAAATAGCAGTAACTGACTCTAAAGTACAGTCGGATTATTTGCGAAAAAAAATCGAGAAATTTGTGGAGATTCGCCTTAATAAAGGACACTTTTTACTTGTTTTAGCTGGTCTTGCCATTCGTTGTGGTATTCATTTCTACAGGGGTTACACAAATATATTTAAGACCTTTTGTTGTTTAGTTAGGGCAGCATTTGCCTTGTTTCCACCTGCACATCCTGTAAGTGGTCACCAATCATATTTGGCTAGTATGGTGAAAGATTATACTCCTAAGGGGACTAGTGAATTTTTTTATTATGTCTTCCTAGGTAGTTTAATTGAATTACTCAGGTTGAATTGTGGGGCAGCTACAGATATAAAAGTGCCATCTTATTATTTAGAAGACCCTAGACTAGTTGCATGGCTTTCTAACTTATTTGAAAATGGACAAAATGGATATTTTTCTCGGTTTTTAAATGAAAACTTAAGCCCTGAGAAGATAGAAAAAGTTCAAAAGCATGTCGGGCTGATAGAGTGCGAACAGCAGCTCTATCCTATTGCTACTGGAATGACTTTGACACAAAAGCGGCAGGATGAAGCAGGTTCAGGCTTTGCCTCAGTCTAAACAATTAAAATTTCTTTGCCATTTTCAAGCGTAACTTTTTGAGCGATAATTTCTTTACGATAGCCAATAATTTCTTTTAGGTGACCATGGTTAAGCGTTCCTGCAACGGTAATGGGTTCGCCTATATGCAGGTTCAGATGGTTATGATTAGTAAAGATATCTACCTTGCCACTGTTATCGCTTAAAACGATTTCATCATTATCATAAATTTTATTTACTTTTCCAGAAACCTGTACTTTACCATTAACAGGCATTGCGCTAATGGGGGCAATAGTTTTATAGCTGCTAGAATCAGAGCTTGCTTGCTCATTACTTGGATTGTGAGCGCTACAGCCTACAAATGCAGTGCTTAAGGCGATGATGCTTATAATATGTTTAATCATTTGTGTTCCTTATATCGGTTGGATAATAGCCATGATCACAATTATAATCAGCAGTATAGTTGGTATTTCATTATAAAAACGAAAGAAAACACTACTGCGTTTACAATTGCCATCTTTAAGTTGTTTAATATAATAACCACAAGAAAAATGAAATATCAAGAGAATTACAATGCAAAAAAGTTTTATCCAGATCCAATACCCAGGAATCGGCCATATAAGGTATATTAGTGCAGTACCTGATACAAGGGTTGCAACCATACTTGGCATCATAATTCCTTTGTATAGACGTCTTTCCATAGTGTGGAATGGCATAGGGCTTTTTTCCGAAGATTTTATGCTGTGGTAGACAAAAAGTCTTGGGCAATAAAATAAACCAGCATACCAACAAATAAAGCTGATAATATGTAATACTAACCACCATTGCATAGGGCTTGCTCCTTGATGTGTAAAATAAGATTTTTTAGATGAGTGGTATTGGCAAGGATGCTTAAATCGCCAAGATCATCATCACCTTGTAATAAGCTGCGCATAATACGTCGTATGATTTTTCCGGATGGGGTTTGGGGAATATCCTGTTTTTCAACTTTGGTTGTATCAGGGACGCTCACTAATGCTATTTTTCCATCTCTTGGTTGATGCACTGTGGCGCTTTTTGCCTCTTGAGTTGAAGTTCTATTTCCAACAACATTTAGCATGCCATCATCAAACCAGCTAGCGGTAACGTGTTGCAGTGATCCTTTTAAGGCTAGTTTAAAGGGGTTTTCCCAGTGAAGTTGGCGATGGCCGTGTTGCTGAAAATACAAAGCGTCTGGATTCATGTTATGTTGCTCTAAGTGCTATTTTAAGGAATATTATACGCATGTGATGTAAAAATACCAGGTGATACTTTCTTAGGATGCTTGATAGGGTCTATGAAGAGTTGTTCTATAGTCAAGCATTTTTTTTGCCAAAAGTATTGACATATCGGAAAACATCAATATAATGGCAATTGTTATGATAAAACTTAATAATATATTAAAAGCAGTAGCGAATGAAAAGCGATTAATGATACTGCATTGGCTAAAAAATCCACAGAAGCATTTTGTTTCCTCAAAATGCGATGTTCAAACACATGGCGTATGTGTTGGATTAATAGAGAAAAAGATAGGCCTATCTCAGTCAACAGTGTCACAGTATCTTATGCAGTTACAGCAAGCAGATTTAATCACAATGGAGCGAGAAGGGCAATGGACTTTCTGTAAGCTCAACCATAAAACGATTGCTGCTTTTATAGAGGAATTAAAAATAAGATTGTAAAAAATTTTAAAAATATATATTTACTATTTGCGATATATAGATATCAAACTAAGGGGAATAATAAAATGAATAACACAAACAAGCTATTACAAACTTACCAGCTCACAAGTGAGCTTTGTTTAAAAAACAGGCTTGTGATGGCGCCTATGACTCGTGCCTTTGCTGAGGATGATGGTAGTCCAACACAAGCTATGGTTAACTACTATGCCAAACGAGCGGATGCAGGCTTAATTATTACAGAAGGCACAATTATTCATCCAGAGGGTACTGGATATCATAATGTGCCAGGGATATATACAAATAAGCATGTTGAAAAATGGAAACTTGTATCCCAAGCCGTTCATAAAAAGGGCGGTTGTATTTTTATGCAAATATGGCATGTAGGTAGAGTATCACATCCTTCATTTCTAAATGGAAATTTTCCAGTATCAGCATCTGCAACCTCAATGCGAGGCAAAATTAGGCGTTCAGAGGGTCTTTATTATGGTGAATCTCGAAGTGCAACTTTGGCAGAGATCAAATTGTTAGTACAAAGTTATGTAGATGCAGCCAAGAATGCTATAAGCGCAGGATTTGATGGTGTTGAAATACATGCTGCTAATGGCTATCTAATTGATCAGTTCCTGCACTATCATACCAACTTAAGACAAGATATATACGGTTTAACCCCAGAAAATATGAGTCGCTTTGCTTTAGAAATTGTCAAAGCGTGTGGGGATGCTATTGGTTTTGAGCGTATAGGCATCCGATTGTCTCCGGGGGCTTATCTCAATGAAATAGTAGGGGATCCACGTGACGCAGAAGTGTTTTCATATTTATTATTAAAGCTCAATGAGTTTCCCATTGCCTATGTACATACTGGAAATTTTGATGATAGTGTGAAATATAATGAGCTTAATGAGCTAACTATGACGCAGTTCATTAGGAATCATTATCTAGGTAGCGTGATAGCTTGTGGAGGCTATGACCTTACCGAAGCTAAAACACAGGTGGGTCAAAAAAACTGTGATTTAGTTTCCATTGGTAGAGCCTTTATTGCTAATCCTGATCTTATTATTAAGTATAAACAACAAAAGTCTCTTGTCCCTTACAGTGTGAAGATGTTGGAAATATTAAACTAATCACAAAGGGGTTGTTCGCACTTGAGAGGTAATTCTGATTGTGAAGTTTAATACGTTATTAAAATATCAGTTGGTACTTTAAAGGATGACCTTTAAAGGCGCATTGTATGTAAGTTTTTTTATATTGTACAAAAGTGTAAAAATTTAATGAAAAAGCTTGGCAGTTGGGATAAATTCTGTTATGATGCGCGCGTTATTGGCTAGAGCATGGATGCTCAGGGCCAATTTCGCGTAAAGTTAGCTAGACAATCGCTGGTGTTTTTTAAATGCCAGAGGAAAGTCCGGGCTCCACAGGGTAAAGTGCCAGGTAACGCCTGGGAGGCGCAAGCCTACGGAAAGTGCCGCAGAAAATAAACCGCCAATTTTTTGGTAAGGGTGAAAAGGTGTGGTAAGAGCGCACCGCGCTTATGGTAACATAAGTGGCAGGGTAAACCCCACTTGGAGCAAGACCAAATAGGGACTCAACTGGCTTTGCCAGCGTGTGCGACCCGCACACTGAGTTCGGGTAGGTTGCTAGAGTTATGTAGCGATGCATAACCAAGAGGAATGATTGTCCACGACAGAACCCGGCTTATCGGCTAACTTTACGCAATTATTTTCTAAACACAAGGAGCTAAAGATGTCAGATGATGCTTTTTCTCATCAAAGTGTTTTACTTCAAGAAAGCATTGCTGCCCTCGTCACTAAAACAGATGGCTTTTATATTGATGCAACCTATGGGCGCGGGGGCCATAGCCGTTATTTACTCAAGCAGCTAGATTCAAAAGCCAAGCTTTGGGTTTTTGATAAAGATCCTGTGGCTATAGCCAATGCGCAAGATTTGGCGCGTCAAGATAAGCGTGTAAGCGTATTTAATCAATCCTTTTCTTTGATCAAAGAAGCGTTACACAGCCATGATCAAACCCGTAAGGTCGATGGTTTATTATGTGATTTTGGGGTTTCTTCACCACAATTAGATGATGCCAAGCGCGGCTTTAGCTTTTTAAAAGACGGCCCCTTGGATATGCGCATGAATCCTGATGAAGGCCAGAGTGTTGCCGAGTTTTTAGCAAGCGCTGCACAAGATCACATAAGTGAGATTTTATTTCAATATGGTGAGGAATCCCAAGCGCGTAAAATTGCCAAAGCCATTAAAAACACCTCAGAACCTTTAACCACAACAAGCCAACTAGCCCAATTAATACAACAGGTCAAGGGCACAAATCCAGCACAGCGTAAACATCCGGCTACGCAGAGCTTTCAGGCATTACGCATTTATATTAATAAGGAGCTTGAAGATATAAGCAAGCTTTGCAAGGACTTAGATTATATCTTAGCGCCTAAGGGGGCTTTAGTGGCGATTAGTTTCCATTCTTTGGAAGATAAAATAATTAAGAAGGTGGTCCAGGGTGATCAAACGCTACTGCGCGATTTACCCTTTGCGCCAGAGCATCACGTGGCCTTTGGCTATCGTATAAAAAAATGCTTGGCAAATGATGCTGAGCTTGCCCATAATATCCGTGCTAGAAGTGCGATTATGCGGGTCATTGAACGGCGCTAAGACTCTATACTTTGGCTATTTGTAATAGCCATCTGTCTTTTTAGCATAAATATCGGCATAATAAACCATCAAACATAAAGGAAAAGAGTCAAGCATGTCGCGTTTTTCTATGCTTATGCCTATTTTAAGAGAAATAAAGGACTATTATTGCACGAAAGAGCGCTTGGTTTTGATTGCTTTGGCTTTATTGGTTTTTGTAAATGCTCTATATGTGGTCTATCAAAAACAAGCCTACCGCATGGCTTTTAATCAATTATACCTAGAGCAACAAGCTTCTTATCAACAACATAATCAATATTCACAGTTACTACTAGAGCAAGGTACCTTTAGTGCATATGATCATATCTATCAGCTTGCACAAGAGCAGTATGGCATGCAATTGCCAAGTTTAAGTCAATCAAAGGTAGTGAGTGTGGATATGTCTGATCTTAAAAATGATCCATGGGGTGGGACTGATAAGAAGGATCAGCAGCGTGCCTAAAAAAAATATTCGTGGCTGGTTTATTGTCGCTATTTTTATGGCTTTACTTGCAATTGTCGCTTATCGTTTGGGTGTGCTGTATATTCAGCAGCGCGCTTTTTTGCAAAAACAGGGTCAAATGCGCTCGGACAGAAATAAGCAGCTTTTGAGTCCTCGAGGTGCGATTGTAGATAAAAATGGTACGCCCTTGGCTTTAAGTACCAAGGTTTATCATTTATGGATTAATCCTCGGGTATTATCTTTAAGCAAAGAAGATAGAGTCAATCTAGAGTCTATGGTTCCAGGAGTCTTACATCAAATTCAAAAACAGATGGTCCATAAAAAAAGTGCGTTTCGTTATGTGATGCGCAATCTTTCTCCAGGTACGGGACTGGCGATTAAAAAACTTCATATTCGAGGTCTTGGCATTGAAAAGGGCTATAGACGTTATTATCCACTTGGTGATGCAGCTGCGCCTTTAATTGGCATTGTTGGCAGAGAGGGCGCTGGACTTGAGGGTATAGAAAAGAGCATGAATAGTCAGTTAACGGCAAAAGCTGGATCTATGGCGGTAGAGCAATCGGTTAAAGGCCATGTGCTTGGTGCACGGGCAGAAAAAAATGCGCCGCAGCCAGGGAAAACCGTATATTTAACGATAGATGGCCATGTTCAAAAAATTCTTTATCAGGCCATAGCACAACAAGCGCGCTTGCATGATTGTGATGGCGCTGCGGCAGTGATGGTGGATATTGCCTCAGGGGGTATTATAGCAATGGCATCGTATCCTTCCTTTAATCCACAAAATTTAGCAGATATAAAGCCTGAGGGATTAAGAAATCGTGTGCTTTTAGATCAATTTGAGCCTGGCTCCTTGGTAAAACCTTTGGTGTTGGCCTATGCCTTAGAAAGTGGACATTACAGGGGTGATGAGATTATTGAAACCGGGGGGCATTTTAAAATAGGTA
This sequence comes from uncultured Gammaproteobacteria bacterium, assembly GCA_902563055.1. Lineage (GTDB taxonomy): Bacteria > Pseudomonadota > Gammaproteobacteria > Francisellales > CACEW01 > CACEW01. The sequence continues at coordinate 16,532 of CACEWE010000015.1, forward strand.
AGCAATATGTGTATGATCATCGTGATTATGGTGCACTAGATTTTAGTACGATTATTAAAAAATCTAGTAATATTGCCATGAGTAAAATTGTTGCCAATCTTGATCCGTACGATTTAATTGAAAACTTTTCTCGTTTTAGCATTGCCCAGCCACAATATATTGCTCAAATGAAAAGCTCTGGTGGGTATTTGCCAGCAGGCTTGCGCGGCGCATTTGCCAAAGCGGTATTTTCCTTTGGTTATGGCTTAAGCAGTAATCTTTTACAACTTGCCCAGGCCTATGCCATTATTGCTCATGATGGCAAAATGGTTCCTTTGCATCTTTTAGCATCAAGTGCCTCTTTGCCTGCGTCCTCTCAAGTACTGCAATCATCCGTTGCCAAACAAATATTATCTTATCTTAAAACCACATCACAAACAGGTGGTACGGCAACGAGGGCGAAGGTCCAACATATATCTGTTGCTGGCAAAACCGGTACCGTACGCAAGGTTTCGCCCGAAGGGGGCTATACGCTCAATAATTACCTGGCGCTTTATGCCGGCATTATACCCGCTGATGCGCCGCGGTATGTGATGGTGATTATGATGGATAATCCCAAGGATAAGGGCTATTATGGCGGTACAGTTGCAGCGCCAGTTTTTGCTAAAGTTATGGAGCAATTAAAAATGTTAAATTATGGGCTGGTTGAAAGCCCATTAACATATTAGTTTTTCAGCTATAGCTAGATGCATTTATTCTAATTCTCTGGATTTTTCTATCGGCCCAGCATGGTTTTGGACATGTGATGCAAAAGGCAATGAAGGGAAAAGCTCAGGTATAAGTTTTCTAAGGTGTCGCTGTTGCTTAATTTTATCTTTATAACAAGCATTCCACATTTTATAATCAACAATTATAAGTATGTAGCCCATTTTTTCTAACAATGCTTTCTGTTGCTGACTTTTGACGTTCAATCTACCATCTTTTTCATAATGATGGGGTCCATGAGCCTCTATAATCAGGTTCTTAGATTTAATAAAAATATCAACACTTAAGCAGTTGCATATACCCAAATATTTTTCTTCCTCTAGCACAAGATCTGGCCGCATTTCTTTTAAGGTGTTAAACACATCTTTTTGAAGTCTTGATGGGGAGGGGTTCGCTGAAACTTCACCTATTTGAGAGCTTAACTTAATGTAACTGGTTTTATGACAAGAAAAAATCCATGTCAATGCCAAAGCAATTTGATGTTTACCAATGTCTGACAATTTTTCTAAATGCCTTGGAATCTCCTGCAGTATAAGTTGTGATTCAAGTTTCAAAGGTAGCGGAATTTTTCTTCCCATTCTAGCTAAAGCTAAGAAGGTATTGGCAATATTTTGTTCATTAAATTGTTCCATATTGAGCCTGACCGAAGATAGTAAAGCATCATGCAAGTCTTTATGCAGATGCTCAAAAGTCAGCCCCATTTGATCTAACGCTAATAAGGTGTTTGCTATATCTTGTGGATTAAATTTAACTGCATTATGCCCGATAGCACTTAATAGATCTTGGCGCAAACCATCATCCATATGTTCAAACTGCATCCCCATTTGACTTAAACCTAATAATGTGTTCGCTATACCTTGTGAATTAAATTCATCTATATTACGTTGGATGGAAGCTAATAGCCTATAGCATAATTCCTTATCAATATTATCAAAACCCAGTCCCATTTGACTTAAACTTAATAATGTGTTCGCTATATTTTGTGAATTAAATTCATCTATATTACGCCTGATTGCAGAGAGCAAGCAATGATATAAATTCCTCTCTAACTTATGAAAACTTATGCCCATTTTACCAAAGGCTAATAAGGTTTGTGTAATATTTATAGCAATAAATGCATCTGCATTTCGGTAGGTTGCGGTTAGTAAACGGAGGCGTAATGTTTCATCTAAGTGGATAAGGCTTACCTTCATTTTACTTAAACCTAATAAGGTGTTTGCTATTTCTTGAGGGTTAAACTCAACTGCATTACGCCTAATGGCATTTAATAGAAGATCACCTAAGGGCTTATCTAAATGCTGAAAAAGTATTTTTGTTTTTCCTAGGGCTAATACGATTTGTGCACTATTTTGTGGATTAAATTGATCTATATTTCGTGCTATAGCAGTAGATAAAAAGCCAAGTAGCCTTCTATCAAAATGCTTAAAATCTAGCCCTATTTTATACAATGCTCCTAAGGAATTTGTAATATCTTGTGGCGTACATTGGCTTAAATTTTGTAAGACTGCAGATAGCAAATCATTCAATAATTCCCTATTTAAATGATTCAAGTCTAGGTTCATATTTCCAAAGTTTAATAAGAGTGTTGCTATATCTTCTGATTTAAATCGATATATATTTCTTATGGTGGCAGTTAGCAAACCGTGACCTAATCTCGGGTCTAGATTCATAAAATTTAGTCCCATTTTCCCAAGGGCTAATACGATGTTTGCTATTTCTTTTAGAATAAATCGATCTACATTTTGTGCTATAGCATTTAGTAAAATATTACGTAACCTCACGTCTAGGTTTATAAAAGACACATCCATTTCATATAAGCCTAATAAAGTTTGTGCTATATTTTCTGGCTTAAACCAGCGTGCATTTCGTGCAATGGCTGTGAGCAAGTCATTACGTAATTCCATATCTAAATCTATAAAACTTAGCCTCATTTGACCTAAGGCTAATGAGGTATTTGCAACATCTTGAGCATTAAATTGTTTTACATTTAGCCTAAGAGCAGTGAATAGATCCTTAGATAAATCTTTATCAATATGCTCAAATGTCAGTCCCATTTGATCTAATGCTAATAAGATGTTTGCAATATTTTGGGGAATAAATTGATCTGTATTTCGCCTGATGGCAGCTAATAGTCCATAGTATAAATCATTGTTCATATCATGCAAACTTAGTCCCATATGAACTAAAGCTAATAAGGTATTTGCAATATCTTGAGCATTAAATTGATTTACATTGCGCCTAACGGCAGCTAATAGTGCATAGTATAAATCACCATCTTTATTAAAACGCAGTCCCATTTTATCTAAAGCTAATAAAGTGTTTGCAATATTTCTAGGGATAAACTGATGGGCATTTTTATAGACGGCAGCTAAGAGTCGATCGTATGAGTCGTCATCTAAATCTGCAATATGTACGCCCATTTGAGCTAAGGCTGATAGAGTGTTTGCTATATTTTGTGGATTAAATTCAATTGCATAATATTTTACTAATTTCAGTATTTTATTCTGTAGTAGCTCACCTAGTTCTAGCCATGTTATACCAAAGTTTCGCATAGCACAGAGCAGGTTACTACAGCTTTGTGCTGTAAAGTCATATGCATGATCAATAGCTGGTTTATGACGAGTGTCTATGGCTGCTAATGCATCTTGTATTATTCCTTCATAGGTTTGCTTTATTGATTTAATGTCACCGCCATGATGCCAATCAGTAGGTTTTTTTTCATGCAAATTTCTAAGCCTTGTTGATACTTTATAAAAATCGATTAATACAACAACAGCCATGCTTCTACGGTCTGAAGTGCGTCTTGTCTTAGCTTTAGGGGCTTGGCTGCTTGTTCCTGTAAATCCTCTTTTCATGAATTATTGCTCCTTTATCATATGTATGTATAGCTGTGAGCTATATGAAATAATTTCTTGTTTTAACTATTTATAATGTTTTTAAATCCTGCTCTACTTTATGCGCATCAAGTTTAGTAGTGTCTCTAGCTTGTGATGAGAAAGGCAGTGAAGGGAAAATTTCAGGCATCAGTTTTCTAAGGTATTGCTCTTGGTGATTTATATCATTATTTAAAGAATCCCACTCGTTATAATTCACGGTTACAAGTGTATAGCCCATTTTTTTTAGTAGCTCTTCCTGCTGCCTACTTTTGACACTCAATTGACCATCTTTTTCATAATGAGTGGGTCCATGAACCTCAATAATAAGGTTTTTAGACTTAATGAAGCCATCAACACTCAAACAATTACATATGCCTAATGGTTTTTCTTCTTCTATTATTAGTCCTTTAGGTATGATTCTTCTTAACATATCAAATATATCTATTTGAAATCTTGAAGGATTTTCCTCATTTGAAACTGAACCTATCAGTGCATTATATTCAGGGTAAGATATTTGATGATAAGCAAGAATCCATGTCAATGCCAGAGCAATTTGATGTTTATGAATCTCTAACATTTCTTTATGTTTTATTTGCATCTGGGTTAAAAGTTGTTGTACAAGCGCAACAGGCAAATGTTCTCTTTCCATCCTGGATATAGCTAATAAGGTGTTTGCACTATCTTGTGAATTAAATTTTATCATATTTATTGAGACTGAGTGTAATAGCTTTTCTTTTAGATCATCACGCAAGTCACTAAATTTTAGCCCCAATTGGTCTAAACTTAATAAGGTCATTGATATATTTTGTGGATTAAATTCCGCTACATTTTCCTTAATGGATTGTAATAGTCGCTTATATAGTATATAGCCGAAATTACCAATTTTTAGCTGCATTTTGCATAAGGCGAATAAAATATTGGCTATACCTTGCTGATTCAGTGCGCTTGCTTTTTTCTTAATGGTATTTAGCAAATCAATCGTAAACTGTGCATCAAAATTATCAAAACATAATCCCATTTTATATAGACCCAATAAGGTGTTTGCTACATGTTGTTGATTATAAAATTCTAAATTCATGTGAATAGATTTTAATAGACTTGACATAAGTGCTTTGTGTTTGAGATTATTGTCACGCATTCCCATTTGGCCTAAGGATAATGTAGTGATTGATATTTCTTGTTGATTAAAATTCTTTAAGTTTTTAATGATGGAGCTTAATAGCTTTTCTTTTAAATTATTATCCAAAATCTTAAAGTTTAGTTCCATTTTCGCCATGGCATATACGGTGTTTGCAATACCTTGTCCAATAAAGTTCGCTACTTTATTACTAACACAAGTTAATAGGTTTCGAACAAATTCAGGGTCGAAATCTCTATGAGTTAGCTTCATATGAGCAAAAGCTAATAATGTCATTGATATACATTGTTCATTATGTCCTTTAATTTCTCTTGAGGATGCATTGATTAGTGCTTTTTGAAGATCATCAGATAAATTATGAAAAGTTACTTCCATTTGAGCTAAAGCTAATAAGCTGTTGGAAATATCTTGAGAATTAAATTTAAAAGCATGGAATTTAATTAATTGTTCTATTTTACACTGTAGTGGCCTATTTAGACTTGGCCAACTTACTCCAAAGTTTCGCATTGCACACAGTAAATTACAACAACTTTGTGGTGTAAAATCGTATGCGGGAGTGCTAAATGCTTGGTGGTGATGGTCTTTAGCTGCTAATGCATCTTGTATAATTTCTTGGTAGCTTTTTTCTATGGAGCAAGGTCTGTAGAAATACTGCCATTCTTTAGGTTTTGCTGAAGTTGACTTATACGTTCCTGATACTCTATAAAAATGAATTAATTTTTTTACTGCATTGCTTTTAGCTTGAGGTGTAGGGTGTTGAGTTCTGCGTGCTTTATCTCTAGGCATGTAGGAGCTACGTGCTCCTTGATAGCCTTCCATAACCATTGCTTTTCTCTTTGGTGGCATATATCACTCCGTATTCAATGGCAAGCATGACTGCAAGTTATTAAATAGATTTATTTTGTAAGATAAATATAATAGTACATTAGATAAAAGTATAAAGTCAAGCGTTATTTGGCGCAATCAGTAAGCGCTTACCTTGTGGTTATTTTAAAATATATATTGAATTTTTAGGGCCCTTATAGGCTTGGGTGGGGTTATGATCACTGTTATTTTAATGCTTAATGAAAGTATTTTTTTAAATGCTTAGTATTAATTTTTGCCTATAGGTGTAGTAAATTTCCTATTGCACTATAGTTTTATTTTTGTATAATCACGCTTTAGCATATTTGGGAGCCTCTATTGAACACACGTTTTGTTTTTATGCTTTTATTGCTTGCTGCAGTTGCCACAAGATTGGTGTTTCATGTTCCTAATATGAACCCCATAGACGGATTATGTATTGTGGCCCTTGGCCTTTTTTCATGGCCGGTGGCGATGCTATTTATGCTAATGGCTTTTGGGATATCAGATTTTGCTTTAACATTTTTGGCCCATGCAAGCTTTGGCTCTTGGGCATTCTTTACTTATAGTGGCCATATAGTAGCCTTATGGGCAAGTAAAAAAATCTATACTAAAGATCCTCACAGGGTAGCTTCTTGTGGTGCTTTGTTTGTGGTCTTATATTGGCTGTGGACTAATTTTGGAACCTTTTTGTGCTCTGGAATGTATAATCCCTTAAGCTTGTCTTCGCTAGGGCTTTGTTATGTGGCAGCACTGCCGTTTTTATCCTATTCCTTGCTGGGCATGATGCTTACTTTACTTATAACTAGCCAAATGCAATTAGGGTATACTTATTTTATTCCTGCTATGCGCAAAAAAATGAGGAGTTTGTAATGGGACATCGTATTTCTAAAGTTTATACTAAAACCGGTGATCAAGGTATCAGCTCTTTAGATGGCAAAAATAGGCTGGCAAAATGCGATCCTGCTTTTGCAGTGGTTGGGGATTTAGATGAGCTTAACTGTGCTTTGGGGATTCTAGCAGTGGATCAGGATCTTGTTGAGCCGCTTAAAATATTAGTAATGGAATTGCAACAACTATTATTTAATATGGGTGCTGAATGGGTGCTGTTTGATGCTATTATTAAAAACACAGATGTAAGTGATTTAGAGGCCCATATTGATCATTACAATAGCCAAATGGCACCTTTAAAAGAGTTTATTTTACCAGGTGGTAATGCATTAGCTGCTAAATGGCATATGGCTAGAAGTATTTGTCGCCGCGCTGAACGCAGTGTGGTTACGTATATGCAAGATAAAACACGATATTATAATCCCTGTGCTTTACAGTGGCTTAATCGTCTAAGTGACTTTTTATTTGTGATGGCGCGTTTTGCTATGCTAGAGGATCATAGTGAGATACAATGGCATGGATTGAAAAAGCCCAAGGAGTCTTAAGTGGACAAAGACAATAAAGATGCTAAAAAACCAACAACTGAAAAGCGAAGCTTAAGAGATTATCGTTTTTTAAACGTTCCATTGTTATTTTGGATGTTGATTATTATTGCATTCATTTCATTTTTATTATGGTTAGGAGTATAAATATGACTGAGGCACAACTTGCAGGCACAGAGCAACTGCTTGAACGGGTGGTTTCTAAAGAGGAAGCCAAAGAGGCAATTAAAACTCTGTTGCGCTATATTGGTGAAGATACGGGTCGTGAAGGTTTGCTTGATACGCCAAGAAGGGTAATAGAGAGCTATAAAGAGTTTTTTGCCGGTTATGAGCAAAATCCAAATGAAATTCTTAGCACTACCTTTAAAGAAGTTGGTAATTATGATGAAGTGGTACTTTTAAAGGATATTACTTTTACTTCGCATTGTGAACATCATATGGTGCCTTTTATAGGGGTAGCGCATGTGGCCTATATTCCAAGAAACAAAGTGGTTGGTATTAGTAAACTGGCCAGGCTTGTGGATGCTTTTGCAAGGCGTTTACAAATTCAAGAACGGATGACGGTTGATATTGCACAAACCATCGCTGATGTTCTAGACCCTAAAGGCGTTGCAGTGATTATTAAAGCTAAGCATCAATGTATGACAACGCGCGGTGTCGGCAAGCCCAACAGCGATACGGTAACTTCTTGTATGCGTGGACTTTTTAGAGAAGATTCCAAAAGCCGAGCTGAGTTAATGCAGCTTTTGGCATAGTTATTTATTTGGTTTTGTATCTTTTATAAAATCAGTTACCTATTCCTTCAATGTCTTTGACTGCATCATTAAGGGTTGGGAAGTAGCTTTTTTTATTAAAATCCTCAGGCTTGCTTACAAAATAGGATTGATTATGATGCATAGCGCAATACTCACCCCATGGGTCAAATTTAACGCCTAGTAGTTTGGCTAATTTTACAATAAATGCATTATTAAGTGGAAATTGAAAATAAACTCTATTGCCACAGGCATGATTGATTTCTTTGATAGCATGCTTCACTGAAATTTTTTCTTGGCCAAGTACAAATTCATTGTGTTTTTGATCATGAAGAATCAGGTGCGTTGTGATTAAGGCAATATCTTTACCATGCATAAAATTAAATGTACCTTTTGCACTAAAGAAGCGTGCAATTTTTAAGTATTTTTGATTATCTTTTATGCCACCGCTAATATGTGAATAAGGGATATCAAAACGGCCGCCCATAACAAGTGTTAAAAACACCGTGTAAATAGGAGGCGTGTTTTGCATTTTTTTTATTGCTTCATGTGCTCTATATTTAGATTTTATATACATGGGACCATATTCAAGTGCATCAGGGTTCGCTTTGTTATTCCCAGAGAGTATACTTGCTGTAGAGTAATAAATAATTTTTTTACATTTACCTTTTGATGCATATTTTATAAGATCTAATGTTTTGTGATAGTTAATTTCCATAGAATAGGGGTCATCATTCCATGCTGTTGCAATATGAATAAGAATATCACAATTTTTTACTACTGATTCTTGAGCTTTAATATCATCTAGCTTACCTTTGTGTAACGTGATTCTGGGATGCTTGTGGTAGCGTTTATGAAGTTTTGCTTTATTTCTGATTAAACAATCTAAGTGAGCATCTGTGCTTTCTAGCAAATTTTCTAAAAGATAATGCCCAATACAGCCACTAGCTCCCGTTATAAAATAGTGCGGTGTAGTCATTTTTTTCTAGCCTGCTTCATGTATATTGAGTTTAAATAAGTTATCTATCTTTTTTGCTATTGCCATTGATGCTCCAGGCTGTCCCATTCGTTTATGGGCATTGGCTTTGTAGTAAAGTGGTTTTGAGGAAGATAAAACTTTATCTATAAAGTTCGCTGTTTGATTTTTGTCCTTGTTTTCTAAAAGAGTATAACCATCCCCTAATAAACGGTTCTGGGCATGAGCAAACTTGAACGTAAATTGTGGGCCATGGCCAGGAATACTTATAACGGGTAAGCCTTTACCAATTGCTTGCTCAGCTGCCGTGCCTGACATAGAAAAAACTGCATCAGCGCCATTAAGCAATGCCGGAAACATATTATGATAAATATGAACAGGCATTGGCAAGGTGTCACATATGTGCTGGCATAGATCATGATCAAGAGAAGTGGCCAAGGCAAGCGTAATATTAAAAGTATTAGGTAGATACTTTAGTACTTCAACCATTTGTTTGAGATTTTTATATATTTCAGGACCTCTAGAGCCAGGTAGTAGTAATAGCGTAGATAAGTTTGGATTTAGTTCCGGGAAATTTTTTGTTTCATCCAAGTTATCCATCATAGGATTTCCTAAGTAGTATGACGCTATGTTGAATTTTTTAAGTTTTTCATTAGTAAGGGCATCTCTAACAAATACGCCTTGGCAATAAGAGGAACGCATTAGCAGCCTGTCAAATGGAGAAAAAACACAATCAGACCACAAGCCCTTTTGTTCCAAAGTATGGACAAAAGGTTTTAAATGTTTCTTGTCATTTCGAATGTAATATTCCGATAAGGCTGTAAAAATAGATATATGTGGTTTGCTCGTTAAGCGTGCGATGATTTGTGGTAAAACGTCACCACAAGAAATAACATAATCTATATGTTTTTTTTGCCGTATAATAGAGCGTATCTGTTTCAAGAGTAGGGTCGGTAGGCCTGCTTTTATATCTTTTAATAGAGTCTTAAAACTTTGATTTGCAAACCCACAGGAGGGCATGTTTTTAGTTGGGCAGCAAAGAGGTATGTTGTTTTTAACATAGTGAAAGCCGTGGCCTACTAATGGTGCGCCTATAAATTTTATCTTTTCATGCTTAAGATAATGAATAATACTGCAAGCAATAGCATCTTCAGCTGGGCCATTGCTTATAATAAGTATTGTTTTTATCTTATTAGTCATGGCTTACCTTAAAAAGATGGCGAATATGATAGAGGTTTAAAAAAGTATTCCTTGCAATACACTCTGCAATGTGGTGGTGACCTTTTTTTTCTAGGCTTTGAAGTATAGGTCGTAAACTTTTTTCGTTTAATATACCTCCCAAAGAGCTTAGTTCCCATAGAACGCGATGAAATGGAGTTTTTTGAACCATCAGCCTAACGTTTAATGTAGGGTGTTTTTTCAAAAAACGATTAGCAGTATGTGCGCGATGAATTTCTTTTTCAATGCGAGCTGGGATGGAGTGGATTGTAAATGCGGGGCAGAAGTGATAGCCAAGGGCTTTTTTAGACCGAATGTATTGGAGTTTAAATTTCGAGAGTCTAACACCTAGTTCAAGATCCTCCCAGCCATAGATGGAAAAATTAATTTGATCAAAGGGGCCATTCTTATCTTCCTGAACTTGCTCAAGGAAATAACGATGGATAGCCGTGTTTCCAGTTGCAAAATGTGCAGCAGAAAAGTCCCTTATTTTATATTTTTCATTAAAGGGGTCTTGAAGATTATAGGTGTTTATTAACCTACCAGAAGAAACGCGTTTAGGTGGAGGGCTGCCTTTTTTATAGCCTATGGAGCGAACATGTTCAAGTAAAAGCATAGGTGATGCAATGACATCACTATCTAAGAATACTATAATGTCTCCTTTGGCATGCAAAAAACCAGTATTGCGCGCTACTGAGCGTCCTTTGTTTTGGATAAATGAAATGGACCTTAGATTTTTTTCTTCCAGGGTTTGTAGCCATTTTTCTGTTTTATCCAAAGAACCATCATTAATTAGTATAACTTCATATTCAAACTGATTATTAGTGTTTTGATTTAAAATTGCGGGTAATGACTTTTTTAGAACCTTAAGATTGTTAAAAGTTGGTATAATGACACTGACTAACATAAAATTGGCCTATATTTTTACAAGGGTTTGAAGCTGATATTTGTCCCACAGAGCTTTATATGCAATATTTCTATGGGTCCATGGTTTTCTTATGCCACCGCTCCAATGAAGAATGCTTATTTCATTATCAGGTACTTTTAGCCAATGCGAAATAAATTTACTATTCCCAAATCCACAACGGTTCCAGCGTCTCTCTAGTGGCTTGAAATTATGAAAAATTAAATTTTGTAGGGGTTCTGTTGATAAGCTAAAGAGTTTGAACTTGTATTGTTTGTTCAATGTGCAGTAGTAGAAGAAGCGTTGCGTAATTGTATCATCCCAGTAGCTAAGATCCGTTAAAAAAACACCGCCATTAAATGGCTTTTGAATTATTTTGGCTAGCTTTCTGTGTTTTAATGGATTTTTAAAGTACAGCGGAGCCCAAAAAGTGTGCGGAACTGCAGCATAATATTGATCTTTAGTAAAAGTGTTTGTTTCAAATAAATCGTTAAGGTTACCTAAAACTATAAGATCAGTATCAAGGTATAATACTTTCTTCAATCTAGGAAATAATGAGGGTAAGAAAAATCGTGCATAATTCATGTATCTAGCATCATGTCTGGAAGTATATCGTGCTTTTACATATTTGATAAGGTCTATAGGCGCTTCAAAAGGCTTAATGTTAATGGTGAAATTGCAATTGTTAAAAGTTTTTGAAAGCCTGTTTATAAATTGCTGTTCTTCTTGGGGCGGGACAATAAGATTAAAAACAAAGTCTTGTGTATTTGATCCATTTTGAATGATAGAATGTATAACCGTTTCTACTGTAAACACTATATTGAAGGTTAGACTAAAGACAATATTTTTTTGATTCAAGGGGATTTGCTTAGTTAATGCGCTTTATTTTAGTGAGTATAACAGTTTTTTTTTTATACGGGAATGGGATCAACAAAAATTTCTAGACTGTAAAACATAATATAAGCTGGTGCTTTGGCTTTGCAGGTATTATAATCCTCCAAGCTGGGAAATATAGAATAATACAATGGATCAAAAAAATTTGAATAATATCTTTATTTCCACAGGAGAAGTTTCTGGTGATCTTATTACCAGCCATTTGATAAAAGAGCTTCAAGCTTTAAGCCCAAATATAAAGATCACTGCAATTGGTGGAAGTAAAGTTGCTGACACTGGTGTTAATAGGATATTTGATAGTACAGAGCTTGGTGCAATTGGTATTTTTGAGTGCATACCATTGTTGGGTAAATATATTCGTTTTAAAAAGACAGCTAAGAGGCAGCTTAAAACATCCAGGCCAGACTGTGCTATCTTAATTGATGCCAATGGTTTTAATAGCGGTTTAGCAAAACAGCTAAGAAAAAAAAACATCCCTGCTATTTGTTTTATTCCTTCTCAAGATTGGGTGTTTAATAAACTTAGTCCTTTAATGGCAAGGTTGGTTGAATGTACACAGCGTATCATATGTATTTTCCCTCAGGCAGAAGAATATTACAGAGGGCTTGGAGCAAAAACTATATTTTTAGGAAATCCTCTAGTAGATATACTCGATAAGGTGCCGCTTAAAAAGGAAGCTCGTAAGATATTGAACTTACCACAAAAGGCAAAGGTTGTTGCTTTAATGCCAGCCTCTAGGCGTCAAGAACTACATTTAATATTGCCAGAAATGCTTGCGGCAGCCAAGCTTATCCAAAAGCAATATGATAACATATATTTTTGTTTGCCTATTGTAAGACATGATTTAACAACTTGTATTAAGCGCATATGCGAGAAAGCACAAATAAAAAATTTAAGCTTCTTTCTAGATGAAGGTCCAAATGTTATTGCCGCATCTGACGTGGTTGTATCCAAATCGGGTTCAGTTAACATAGAAGCAGCGATCATTGGAACGCCTCAAGTTGTTTTTTACAAACTAAATGCGATTACTTATTGGCTTGCTCAAAATGTACTTAGAATGAAAAACCCTCCTTTTATTTCGCCTGTCAACCTTTTAGCTGAGACTGAAGTTGTTCCGGAGTTTCTCCAAAATGAAGTTACGCCAGAAGCACTAGCTTATGAAGTTTGCGCTATTTTATCAAGGCCTGATCGGTGCAGAGAATTTCAATATGCATACAAGCGTATTAAGAAAAAATTGGGTCAAAAAGGAGTAATTAAAAATGTTGCTCAAGATATTTTAAATTTTATAAGCCAATATGAAAGGAAAACAACATAGTGTCTTATACGAAAAAGTACCATGATTACGTTCAATTCAAGCCTTTAAAAAATGATTGGTTTTGGTTGTGGGGGCATATAAAACAATATCCATTTTTAATTATTGGTGTATTGTTCATGATTATTAGTTTTGCAGCCTCTAGCCTAATTTTACCAATAACATTAAAACATATTACCATTGCTTTTCAAAATAAAAGCTTTGCTGAATCTACAAAGTTTGGTTTTGTAATTTTCATATTTTTTATTTTGCAAGGTGGTCTGAATTTTTTCCAGAATACTTTAGCTGCAAAGTTAAATCAGAACCTTTTAAAAAGCATGCGTGACAGTGTTTTTAGTTATGTTTTGAAATTGGAGTTTTCTTTTTTTTCTAAAACAAAAGTTGGCGACTTTATTTATCGTATTACGTCTAATGTAGATATGATTGGCTCATGTATGGATTTACTTTTACAACAGGCCATACCTGGACTTGTCACTGCTATATGTTTGCTTGCTTATTGCTTTTATCTTAATGTAACGCTAACATTATTACTTTTTATTTTGGCACCAATAACGGCAATTACTATACTTTCTATAGGCCGTGCGATAATAAAGTTTTCTAAAACTTCTCAAGATACTGTTCGAAGTATGTCATCGTATTTATCTGAGTTTATTGTTGGAATTGGGGTTATAAAAAACTTTGCAAAAGAGGATTTTGAAGAAAAAAAATTTTTAAATTTTACAAAGAAATATTGTACATCTAAGTATAATCTTGAAAAATCTAAAGCAATGCAATTTCCTTTAATGGGATTTATAAATGGCCTAAGTATTATGCTGCTCATAGGGGTTATTGGATATTTATTAGCAAATAAAGTTTTGGCTGCATCAGATATTATTCCTTTTGCTGGGGCTGTAGCATTACTCATCAATCCTATTTTAAAGCTGGGTCAGTTTTATACATCTATTAAGGATATTCAAGTGCCACTGAGGGAGGTGGTTGAATTTTTTCAACATGATTGTGCTACTTCTAATAATAGTAATCAATATAAAATTACTCCAAGTAACTTTGATATTGTTTTTGAAAAGGTATCTTTTGCTTATCATAAGGATAAATGTGTTTTACAAGATTTAAATTTAAGTATTTATGAGCGTGAAGTTATTGGTATTGTTGGTTCTTCTGGTGCTGGTAAGTCTACGCTTCTTAACCTTATGATGCACTTTTACACTCCTTGTAGTGGTCGTTTATTATATGGTGGTATAAACATTAAAGATTTAAATATTTATGATTTGCGACGTCACTTTGGGGTTGTTATGCAAGAAACATTTTTATTTACTGGTACTATTGCTCAAAATATTGCCTATGGAGAGGAAGAAATAGATTATCAGCAAATGGAGCATGTAGCAAAACTTGCACATGCGCATGAGTTTATAAAAGATTTACCTCAAGCCTATAATACCAAAATTAACGAGAGAGGGTTAAATCTTTCAGGAGGTCAAAAACAAAGATTATCCATTGCTCGAGCATTATACCATAAGCCTAAGATTTTAATTTTGGATGAAGCTACTTCTAACATTGACTCAGATTCAGAAAAAATGATCCAAAAGTCGATTGAAAAATTACGTAAGAGTATGACAATTGTAATAGTGGCGCATCGTTTTGCCACTATTGCTCAAGCTGATCGTATTTTAGTAATAGAAAACGGTCGTATTAAAGAGGAAGGGACGCATGATGCGCTTATGCAGAAAAATAAAAGCCTCTATAAACAATTATATTTGAACCAAGTGTTGTAATACATCTAAGTATACCTATACACGCTTGAATAGAAAGTGCTATTTTAGAAAGTTTAAAATAGCTTTAGAAATATCTGATGCACCTCCTGGTCTAGCCTTGCAGATCTGTAAATCTTCGCGTATTTTAGCTAGTTTTTGTGGGTGATTTCTATATTCTATAACCATGTGAGCTGTATCTATTGGTGATGCTGCTATTATTTCAGGTACAATTTCTCTTTTTGCTTTCTTATTAGGCCAGGCAAGTAATTTTTTTTTCTTTCCAAAATACCATTTTATCGTCAATGGTAAAAATAATTTTTGCAAGAGAGGAATTCGAAGTATTAGGCCTGGAATTCCATCAAGAAAATGGTTTAGTTTGATACTGTAGAGCTTAAAGTGTTCAATGAGTGCAGGACTAAGGATAAGCATAGGTGTTCCAAGCTTACTAAGCTCATCTGTAATAGTACCAATAGTTGTGATTGCTAAATCAGATGCGGCAAGTTGGGCATGTGCTGGATAATGGTTTTCAATGTTAATACAATTGCCATTTTTAGTTATTAAAACAAGAGATTTTTTTTTCTTTTGGATCGTTCCATAGCTACCTTGGATTTTTGTATGCCAAGGGTTTGTGT
Organism: uncultured Gammaproteobacteria bacterium; assembly: GCA_902563055.1. Lineage (GTDB taxonomy): Bacteria > Pseudomonadota > Gammaproteobacteria > Francisellales > CACEW01 > CACEW01. The sequence continues at coordinate 32,002 of CACEWE010000015.1, forward strand.
CAGATGCATATTTACTTAATTGCTCTAATGTTATATGAGGTGGGAGAAATAAAACTATTGAGAATGGATGTTTGCTTTTTTTTAATTCATCAGCAATGGCTATGCAGTATGGAAGCATGAGCATCAGTTTGATTGGCTTAGAGCCAGGAAGAAGACTTAATTGAAAAATGGTGTTTTTTTTGTTAGATTGTTTTTCCCAACCAAAAGATAGTGGTGAAGATTGATCTGAAATAGCATCTTGAATTAAGTCACCAGTGATTTGAATTTTATTTTTAACTTTTGGCCTAAAGCTTTGATTTATAGTATTTTTATCACGACATAAAAAACAATCAATAAATTTCAGCCACCGGCAATCACCTTCAGTATAGACAATACTAGAATATCCAAATCGTTTCGCTATAAGCCAAGTAAAAGCTTGATCGCCACCTAGAAAAAGAACTATGCCTTTTTTATGCCATTGCCAATTATCAGGAGTGCGTTTGCTTATGAGAAACCGCATGAAGTGTTCAGGTTTAAGTACTCGATTAATCTTAAGACCTTTTTTTAGAAATTGAAACTCTCCGCCACTGGCATGTTTGCATGGTGTTAAGAGAACGCTAATTCTGGCAGCAGGAATTTGTTTTTTAATCTCAATTGTAGCTGGTCTTACCCAGGATAGTACTTCTCCTGGTCCATTAGATAAAATAACGATGTCATAAAGGGATTGGCACTCATTAGTCATTTTGATTACGGTATGCATGTTTACTTTTAGTTTCCTCTACCGCATTATACGTGTTTTTTTGTATATTAGGATAGGAGTATTAGCAATAAGCGCGCAATTTTAACTAATTAATGCTTAAGGGATAAAAATTATTTAGTTAGTTGTAAATCTCTTTTATTTAAGCATCGCTTATTAAACAAAAAGGATTGCCTTATCCTTTGTCTTTATTAAAATCCTCTACATGTGCTGACTGTAAGAGACTATGATTTTGAAAATTTCATGATAAAATAGGCTCATAAAAAGTTTATCCTGTGTTTCCATGATTATTCGTCGCTACATTGTTAGAGAGCTGCTGCATACCTTGCTTACACTACTTTTTATATTTATTACTATTATAATGCTCAATATGTTTGTTGAGGTTATCACTAAAGTTGCTCATGGAGCTATACCAACCTTCGTTATGTTCAATATTCTAGGCTTGGCTTTACCATATCAACTTTCTTTCTTATTACCAATTTGCTTTTTTCTTAGTATTGTTGTCAGCTATGGCCATATGTTTTGGAAAAATGAGCTCCATGTTCTTTTCGCAGGAGGATTTAGCTATTTTGAACTTTTAAAAATAACGCTTGTTCCAGCAAGCTTTTTATTCATACTGGTCTCATTTTTGTCTTTTTATGTGCTACCTCATCTAGAACTGTATAAAAAAAGTATTTACCAAAGCCGTAATAATAATACTATTGTAAGTATGGTTCAGCCAAGAAAGATAGTCAGTAGCCCTAATGGTTCACAAATAGTGTATGCAGATGAATTTGATCAAAATAAAAATTTGTATAAACATATTTTTTACTTCCAAAAAAATAATAAAAATCAACCAGCAGATATCATAACAGCACAAGCAGGGAGAGTTATAAATCAGGGCAATAAGAAATATTTGTTGCTATATAATGGTGAGCGCATAACCGACAAAAACAGTCCAGACATGGAAGAAACCTTATTCAAGCGTTACAAATTTCGTATTTTAGGGACGCCCATGCTCATGTCCAAGGGGAATGCTCAGTTTCTCTCAACACTTGAGTTATTAAAAAATTATACACCAGCAAATTCGATAGAGTTTCAGTGGCGTGCAACTTTTCCTTTTACAATTTTAAATATGATGATCATTGGCTTATGTATTTGCAGAGTTTTACCAAAGCAGGGTAGGTTTATAAACATCATTTATGCAATTTTAATTTTTTTAGTATATTACAATTGTATTATTGCTATAAACTCTATCATGATCCACCATGCTGGAAATGCAAAAATTAATTTATGGCAATTAAATCTTTTTGTTTTGCTATTGGGTTCAGTGTGGTTGTGGTATCTTGATGGTTGCTGTTGGTTTGATAAGTTTTTCTTGAAGAAAAGTTAAACATTAATTGCTTTGAACTTTTTAAAAAAATTAGCAAATTGATGAAGAAAATTTAAATAGTAAGCCTTTCTATGACTAAAATCGAAAGGAAACTCCCGCGTTGAATATATCTGTATCTAAATGTTTATCTGTCAGGGTTCTATCCCATCCAATTGACGTAGAAATAAAATCAGATACTTGTAATTGCAGGTTTAGAGAACTTATAAACCCATCATGATTTCCTGATGATTCAAAAAAATATGCAGGACCAAATCCAAAGCCTAAATCCAATAAGTTGTATATAGGCAAGTTTAAGTAGAGCTGAGCATAGACATCGTCTCTATTGAGCTTATCTCCTAGCTGATTGTTGGTAGTATTGGTTTTTTCTTTTAACCAACCTGCGCTTAGGCTAAGATATTTATAAGGCATTTTATAGTGATAGCGTAATCCATAAGTATGTCCTGTTTCATTATTGATAGAGTTTAATGTGGTTTGGCCAAAAGAGAGATCTATTTTGCTTTTATGACTTAATGGTGACGTATGGCTCTTTAATGTATCAAAGTTTAATGCTAGTCCAGCTAAATAGAGTCTTGAGTTAAAGCTATTGTGTGCAAAAATATTATGGATAGAAAGTACTAGACTAAATGGAATTTTTCTAAGATCATAGTTTACACTCAAACTTACTAATCCAGCTATATTATGTTCATTTAAGTACGTATTATCTTGGTTTTTATTCATTTTGGTATTATAAAAAAAATATGGCCCAACTCCAATGCTAGCATCAAGAGATTCATCAAAAATTGCATGCCTTGCCGAAAGTAAATAAGCATAACCATCTCTTTTATTGCTATCTAGATTCCCCTCATTAATGTATAAAAGCGAGGATTCGATTAATGCATTTTGTTGTACTTGGTAAGATATGAGCCAAGTAGTGTTATTTGTTTCTAATCCATAGCTTTTACCAAATGAGAAATTGAAATTTTTTTGTGCCGCATATAGATTTGCAACTGAAATACATAGCAAAAGTGTAAAAGCAATAAGTTTTACTAAATAGGAGGGGATTTGTAAATATATAAAACGCATCATAGTGACTCCAAATAAAACATAATTATAGAAAATTTATAACTTAAGTGTAGTTGTATATATTTGCATGTCAAATATTTATTATTTTATGTGGTGGTTAAAAGCTACGTTTTACCGTAGCTTTCAAAAGTAGGTCTTTATAATACTTCAGCTTGTAATAAGCCAAGGGTTTGTTGTTGATTTATAATAGTTTGATTTACCAAAGTGCGCGTAGGGTAGCTTTTGGTTTTTCTTAGCTTTGAGCGTTTCATATCTTGTGGTTTTGCAAGAAGCTTAGCGCCTTTTTTAGTGCTGGCTAGATAATATTTACCATTTGCAGCAGTACTGGCAATTAAGCGTCCTTGGGCATTATAAATACGTAATCCAACAATAGGGTCATTCTTGCTTTGTTGTTTTAAGTATGTGCTCGTTGGGTTTTCTAGCATCATAGAGAGTAAATCGCCCTTGCCACTTTTGACTTGCTTTTGCCATAGTTTTTGAGTTTGATTGAGCTTTGTTGTTTTAATTTTTTTTTGGTTTTTATTAAGCGCATTAAGTACTGTTTTATCCTTAGACCAGGTAATGATTTTTTGATTAAGGATATTTTGTCCCGAATTATCTTGAGCATAACTAAAGCCAGGTATCGCAAGGATGGCTGAAATGGTAAAGATATATGTTAATGTTTTTTGCTTCATAAGTATTCCCCCTAGAGATTGATGTAATTTGATCATGTGATCATATATCATACTATAGGTTAAAAATTACTCAGTCAAGCAGTTTTGTGAGGATAAAGCTTTTTAATGAGAGGCTGAATGCTTAAGCCTTGAAAAACAATAGAAAGCACCACAACTGAATAACTTGCGCTTAGAAGAAAGCCAGTCATATATGATGGGTGTAAGGCATTATACATACCAAGGGCAAGTGCAATAGAGAGTCCACCACGCATACCACCCCAGGTCATGACTGTCATTACGCGCCAATTGTAGGATTTTATGGGTTCTAGAATAAACATAGGGAGAGAAATGCTGATAAAGCGGATGAGGTTGATCATGATAAACAAGAGTGCACCAATGCAAACGGCCAAGATATTGATTTTAACGCTTAATACAGTTAGGCCAATCATTACAAATAAAAAGGCATTGAGTATATCATCAATCAGTTGCCAGAAACTATGGAGTTTTTCTGCGGTATTATTAGATACGGTTGCGCTATTATAGCGGTGTCCAACCACTAGGCCTGCAAAGACCATTGCAATGGGGCCAGATACGTCAATAATGGTTGCAAATGCATAGCCGCCAGTAACCAGGGCAAGGGTGAGTAAAATAGCGGTTTCATCGTGGTTGGCACGTTTTAGAAAGTGTGAGACAAATACCCCTAAACAGTATCCTAAGACCACGCCACCAAAGCCTTGATGAATAAGCATAAATAAAATTTTCATAAAGTGAAATTGTGCCATTTCACCATTAATGACTTGAAGAATAATAACATAGAGTAAAATACCTGCTGCATCATTTAGTAATGATTCTCCGGTAATAATCATTCGAATTCGCATTGGAGTGCGGGTGCGCTTCATGGCATTAACCACACAAATAGGATCGGTAGGTGCAATCATAGCGCCAAATAAAAGGCAGTAGGGCAGGTCTATATCTATGCCCAAGTACTTAAGTAAGTAAAAAACACTATAGCCAATTAAAATACAAGAGATAATAACACTGGCAGTAGCCAAGAGGGTAATGGTGTTCTTGTATTGTTTAATTTCCACGAGGTTAATATGCAAGGCACTAGCAAAAAGGAGATAACTGAGCATCCCATTTAACAAAGTGGTGCTGAAGTTGATGCCGGTAATATAATTTTGCAGTGGCTTAACCCATAATTGCCCAATGGATAATAATGCAAGAATGATAATTGAAAAACCAAGGCTAAGAAGGGTTAGCCCAATAGCATTAGGCAGGCGAATATAGCGGTAGTTAATATAACTTGCAACCGCGGTAATACAAACTAATACACTGATTAAATATTGAAGATCCATTGTGCTTATCTATTGTTTTTGCTTAACCATGCTGTAGCAGCGCCCATAAGAGGGCTTATTATAGCATAAAAAATGCTCATAAGCTCTTGTTTTATGTTTTAAAAGTTAAAAAAAAGCTCGAGCGCTTCTATGACAATCGAGCTTTTAAATAAAGGTCTAATAAGACTAATTGCGATTTCCAGCAAAAAGGCTTAAAAGTTGTAGCAAGGTTAAGAAGATATTAATAATAGAAACGTAAAGAACTACGGTTGCTACTAAATAATTTTTTTCGCCGCCATGCACAATGGCATTGGTTTGATACATGATATAACCAGCCGATACTATGGAAAAAAGTACAGAAATAGCAAGCTGAAAGGCAGGAATTTTAAAAAGAAAGATATTCAGTAAAGACGCAACAAACGCCACTATCATTCCAATAAAAAGCATTCTGCCCCAATGAGAAAAGTTGCGTTTGGTATTTAATGCAAAGGCAGAAAGGCCAAGAAAAATAAGTCCTGTGGAACCAAGCGCCATCATAATAATTTCAGAGCCATTTGAAAAATTGGCTATATACATGTTAAGGATTGGCCCAAGCATCCAGCCAATAAAACCGGTGTAAGCAAAGGTAAATACGACGCCAAGAGGGCTGTTTTTAGTGGCTTGAAGCAAGAAGGGAAAGCCAATCACAACCACAAGCATTAATACAATGTTCATTGGGGCAGCATTTTGGCTCATGGCTACCATTGCGGTAAAAGCACTAAAAAGCAGGGTGAGAGAAAGCATAATATACGTATTACGCAGTACAGTGTTGGTAGCGATTAAATCTTTGGCATTAGAAAAGCCTAATTGACTCGCTTGGGTGTTAAGGTCTTGGCTCATAATAGTCTCCTTTTAAATGAGTGAATCAAAACGAAAAATCATTATAACCTAAAACCCTGCTTTTGCCTAGCAGTTAAGATTTTTATCTTTATAGCTACAGTATTGCAAAATAGGGCACTGCATGCACTTTGGAGATCTAGCAGTGCATATATAACGGCCATGGAGAATTAAAAGGTGGTGGGCATCTTTAAGATAGGCTTTGGGAACTTTTTTTAATAAATCTTCCTCAACGCGCAAAACATTATTGCCTTTAGAAAGCCCTAGACGTCGTGCAAGACGATAAATATGGGTATCGACCGCGATGGTTGGCTGATTAAAGGCAGTATTGAGAATAACATTGGCGGTTTTACGTCCCACGCCAGGCAGTTTCTCTAGCGCTGTTCTATTTTCTGGAACTTCAGCGCCATATTGGTCTACTAAAATTGCACAAGTTTTAATAATATTTTTTGCTTTAGTACGATAAAGACCAATACTTTTAACATAGGATTGCAGTTTTTCTTCACCTAATTCAAGGATTGCTTCAGGGGTATTGGCTACGCTAAAGAGCACTTTTGTAGCTTTGTTGACACTAATATCTGTTGCTTGCGCTGAGAGTACTACTGCAACTAAGAGCTCAAAGTTTGAATTAAATACCAATTCAGTCGTTGGGGCAGGTGTATTTTTTAATAATGCGGCAAAAACAGGCTCTATGTTTTTTTTAAGCATCAGAACCTCGTTTTTTTTCTGCAGCACGCTTGATGGCATCTTTGATATATTGTTGTTTTGCTTGCTTTGGATCGCTGACATCTTTAAATAGGGGTCTTTTTAATTTTGCTTGCTTTAGAAGTTTTTGTTCTTGATCAAGATGCAAGCGCTTACGTCGCTTTTCAAAGCGTGTTTTGAAAAAATTGGCCAAGCTTTTTCTCTTTGCTAATGTGGGGCTGCGTTCTTTAATAATGATACAATCCATGGGGCAGGGCTCGATACATAAATTACAACCTGTGCAGTCATGGCTATTAACAGTATGCATCACCCGCTGCGCTCCGATGATGGCATCAACAGGACAGGCCAAGATACACTTGGTACAGCCTATGCATTTGTCTTCTTCAATTTCCACTACGGTTTCTGGTCCATAGGCACCGTTTTGTGGATTTAAATCCATTTCCTTGCGATCTAGAAGCTTTGATAATTGCGTAATAAGTTCTGGACCGCCTGGGGGGCATTGATTATGATTTTGGCCACCAGCTATGGCTTTTGCATAGCTTTTACAATCAGGAAAATCACAGCGTTGACATTGGGTTTGCGGTAATAAGGCATTGATTTGATCTACAAGATGTTCCATTAGATAAGCTCAGCAACCGTTTTTGTTTCAATGCGCGATAAAAGCGGTTCAAATGGTGCAATACCGCATCCTAAAAGCGCTTGATCTCGTTCTACAAAGGATAATTCCTCAAGCTGTAAA
>CACEWE010000016.1 GCA_902563055.1 uncultured Gammaproteobacteria bacterium
AATAGGGGGCGTGCAACTCTTGAAAACAATTATCACCTCATTGTCGACGTTGCTGATGAGCAGTTAACATCTGGTGCTACAGAGCCAGGCGTTATTGGCTCAGGTGGTGTAGTAGGAGAAAACAATAGATTTAAAATTTTTGCTCGTCTGGGAGCACTTCTGGGTGCACTTCTTACTGCTGGTGCATTTGGGGCGTATGCTTACCCTGGGAAAATAGAAAATGCTTCAAGCCATAAAATTTCACATGAATTCCTGGCAGAACATAATATACATTTTTATGAGGGAATGATGGTAGGTGGTTTTTTTACGCTTCAATGCTTATCTTTTCTATACAGTGCGAGCGTTAGAGAAATGGGAATGCTTAGAAATGGCCTTGCGCTCTTGAGTTGGGGGGCATTTATCTATCTAAATGAGTGGAGGGGCGAGAAACAAAAGGATGAGGAGAAAGAAGGGGTGTTAATACTCGAGGTTTTTTCTTTGATTCCGCTATTACTTATTTGTGGTGCGACTTTGCTAGAGGCTTGTGATAGAGGATGCTGTGAATGCGCACGTGAATCTGCTTCTGATGAAGATGAAGAGCCTCAGTCTCATCGTAGAGGCATGAGATAATACAATACTTCTAATCCATGATAACAAACAATTTTCAAGTTGAAGATACTGTTTTGCTTAACGAGTTTGCGTGTTTGTAAGGATTCCTTTATCAGCTTTGGGTATGGGAATGAAAGAAACCCAAAGATACGGCCTATTGACGTGCTAAAATGATACTCAAAATAGGACATTTATAAGTTATAAACTGGGCTTTTAAATTGCGTTTTAAGTTGTTATCGCTCTTGACATATATTTTTTTACTTGAAGGTTTTTTCAGTGTTCCTCAGGCTCGCTCAGCTCAGACTATGAAAGTCAATAAATCTATTGCCGGGTTCTTTAGCAATGGCTGTGTTCGTAGTGGAAAATTTGTTTGATAGAGCATGTTTTGATTGTATATTTAATTTGGCATGAATACTTTTGCTATAATTTAATAGAATTAAAAAATCTTCTTGAGAAAGGGCACTAATATCGATATGATAACTGGTCTACTTTATTTGACCTAAGTTGGGTCTAAAGGGAGAGTGCAGTGCTAGCGCCTTATGCCATTAATTTATCATTAATACTCTATTTAGTATTTTATGTGCCGCAGCTTTTTCACAATATCAAGCATATGGCTAGTAATCCTCCTAGTTTTTTGTTTCATACTTTAATGGTAATGGGGGCCGGTTGTGACCTGTTTTATGCAGTGGGGCAAATTCACCAATGGCAATACTTGGTAACATCCATTGTTATGCTCATATTTATGGCAGTTCAGCATCTTCAATTTGCGATATACCATCCAAAAATTAAAATGTCGCTTTCCTATAAACTATTAAGCGTATTTATGATTTTAGTGGTCAGTTTTACCCTGTTGGCCAAATATATTGAGCCCTTTCCAGCAATATGGTACCTAGGTGCTGGCTGGATGATGCATGTGGCTTATGGCTACCATTTAGTTCCACAAATCATACAGCATTACAATGTAAAAAGCACTCTGTCTTTGTCTATGGTATACATATTTCTGTCCTTGCTAAATAGCAGTTTAGACTGGATCAGCGCTATAGGTTTTGCTTGGCCAGAGCCTAGTCAAATGAGTATTCCTTTTATGATCGCGCTGCACTTTGTAATTGTCTGGCAGTGGTTTTTATATCACCAAAAAACTAAGCGATATCTTTCCATTTGCGGCTGAGTAAATTGTATTTGTTGATATGGCGCTCTTTGAATAAGTCAATTTTACGCTGCCATTCTAATTCCTCAGCTTCTTTTTGAGGAGTCTGTAAAACGATGCCAAAACGCTTCGTCCACTTGCGTATAGTACTGATTGTAACGCGGAGTTCATTTTTAACATCGCTGTAGCTTAAACCTTCTGCACAAAAGCGTCGCAATAATTCTTCAGCAGTGCAATCGTAACGGTCTTTGATTTTGTGTTCTAAGCTTCCTGAATATTGATTGGGCATATATTGGTACCCCTTTTTTTACTTCTATTTAAATAGTTTATTTGTTGCTTCCCCTAACAAACCTGTTAAAGGAGCCCGGATTATACACTAGTTCTTGGTTTGTTGCAAGAAGTATTATTTGAGCCTATAAATGCCTGTTAATAAATAAAAAAACTACAAAAATCATTTAATAAGATTAATGGAATATAGTGTTATATTTTGATTTAAATAAAGTATAAAAAAAAGATTGATTTATTGTATGTGTTTTGTTATAATGATTTTGTCGTTAAAATATAAGGATATAATTATGATGAATATTATTTATATAAAAGATGTTCATAAAGACCCAGCGGTAAAGTCTCAACTTATAGACTATGCTAAGGCTAAGGGTTTAGTCGTTGATGAATGTATTACTACTCAGTCTGAAGATGTGAAGTCCTGGGATCGTTCGCCATTGTTTGTAGCATTAAATGCGGCAGAGCCTGGTTCAAATATTATTATTTATGATGCTGCACAACTAGGTACATCTACTTTTCAAATTTTAAATTTATTTGAAATTGCACTTGCACGTAAAGTTAATATGCATTTTGTAAAGTATGATCAAGTTTTAGATGTTCAAAACAACGATTTTGATGCATTGGCTCTTTTAAAGATTGTCTATCAAGTCGAGAGCGATTTTATCAATCGTCGTACTTCTAATGCGCTTAAGCGTCGTTTAGAGTCTGGTCGTCCACTTGGGCGTCCTAAGGGTCGTAAAAACAAACAGTTAAAATTAGACCGTTACGAAGAAGATATTATGCGTTACTTAGCGCTTGGTGTATCAAAAGCATCGGTTGCGCGTTTGGTTTCTTGTCATCCACAAACCTTGTATGGTTGGTTAGAGCGTAAAAAACGCATGAGCGAAGAGGGCGTTGCCTAAGCTTTGAAATCGATTAGCGATTTTTATATTACCCAGTATTGCAAAGGCAGTGCTGGGTTTTTTTTTGTTTTTTTAAGTTTTGCCTATAGCCAAGGGTCGCTTTTGTACGGTACTTGACTGGAGTGTGCTTGTTGTTTGTGCTTTAGAATGATTTGCGATACAATGGCCAAATACTTAAATTACACAGACAAGAATGAAATCTTTTTTTGCACTACTTTTAAGTTTCTTTTTGCTTAATTTTGGCCTTATATTTGCTAAAGAATCAGCCAAAGTCAAACCGCCTCAGGATGTGATTTTAGCGACAGCGAGCATGCAAACGGTACCTATTACCATTTCATCAGTGGGCAAGGTGGTAGCGCAAAAGCAAGTGCCATTAAGCTTTGATGTGGATGGTCGATTGGGTTCGGTTCTTGTTAACAATGGTCAGGTGGTGAAAAAGCAGCAACTTATTGCCACTTTGGATGATAAATCTGATCAAGCACAACTTGCTTCCTTACAGGCAAACTATCAGTTACAAAACGATACCTACCAGCGCCAACTTCAGCTAAGTAAGGTAGGCGGTGTTTCTGCTCAGGCTTTGCAACAGGCGCATTACAACGTGGTAGATGCTAAAGCTCAGGTTGATCAGCAGCAGCAAGTCATCAAACAAAAGAAATTATATGCACCCTTTGCAGGGGTAGTTACCTTAATTAGTACTCAGGTAGGGGCCTATTTTCCTAAAGGTACTGCATTGACGGATCTGGTGCAACAGTCACCTTTGGCTATTGAATATAACTTGCCAGCACAAAAAAAAGATCAGGTTGAAATTGGCCAGGAAGTCAAAGTTCAAAGTCCTTATATTTCAAATCAAACCTTTACGGGAACCGTCAATTATGTTGCGCCCAAAATTGAATCTAATAATGGTACATTTACCTTGCAGGCCAGTGTCAAAAATAAAGACTTTATTTTATTGCCCGGGATGTTTGTTTCTGTAAAGCAAGTCATTGATCCAAACAATAAGGCTTTACTGATTCCTGAAATTGCAGTGATGACCGATATCGACGGTCAATACGTATTTATGTATCAGGCTAAAAATAAAACAGTGCAAAAGCAATATATTGAGCAAGGTGACATCATTAAAGATCAGGCTGAAGTCAATAGTGGCTTGCAAAAGGGCGATCAGGTTGTGGTGGCGGGTAATCAGCAGCTTGAGGATGGTCAAAGCGTGCACGTGATTACCGGGAAGTAAAGCAAAAGGTTGGAGTATGCAGTTATCTAAAGTTTGTATTGAGCGGCCCGTTTTTGCTACCGTATTAAGCTTATTGCTTATCGTCTTGGGTATCATCGCCTATCTTAATTTATCAATGCGTTATTTCCCCGAAGTGCAAGAACCATTTGCTACGGTTTCTGTGAGTTATTCTGGTGCCAGTGCGAGCTTAATGCGCGAGCAAGTAACCAAAATACTAGAAAACTCTCTTGTGAACATTAAAGGCGTGGCTAACATGCAATCAACCAGCCGTTATAATAGCGCCTCTGTAACTTTATTCTTTAATCCTAAAACCGATATGGTTCAAGCTATGGGCGATGTGCGGGATCAAGTATCATCAGTGCGTGACCAGCTTCCGCCAGATGCTAATCCGCCAAGTATTTCCTCAGGAGGGGTGGCGCGTCCAGCTTTAAGTATTGGTTTTATGGATAAAGACTTATCGGCAACAAAAATTCGTGATTACGTTGAGCAAAGTATTGTGCCAGAGTTTTCTAACTTGCCAGGAATGGGGGCGGTGCAGGTTTTGGGTGCTAGTAGTTATGCGATGCGGATTTGGTTAGATTCTCAAAAAATGGCAGCGCTTGGTATTACCGTTGCTGATGTGAAGTCTGCGCTTTTGAGCAATAATTTATTTTTTTCTGGAGGTTCTATCCGAGGTGTTAGTCGTAATTATACCATCGTTTCAGATACTAAGCTTCACACGGTCAATGATTTTAAAGGCATTATTATTCGCGATGTGGGTGGGCACATAGTCTATTTGCGTGATGTGGCAAATGTGGTTTTAGGTAGTAAATCTTTACAAGATGCACCAATGCGACTCAACGGTCAAAGTGCCATTAGTATGGAGCTTAGGCCATTGGACTCTGCAAACCCTATAGAAGTAGCCAAACAAGCTAAAGCGGTATTGGCCCAGCTACAAGGCTCTATGCCAAAGGGTATGACTGTAAAAGTAACCTATGATCAATCACAATTTCTTCAGTTGGCATTAGATCAGAGCTTTGAGACGCTTTTTGAAGCTATTGCCTTGGTGGTTTTGGTGGTGTTTTTATTTTTAGGATCGTTTAGGGCCTCTATGGTGCCCATTGCAACCATCCCGGTATGTGTAATTAGTATTTTTACCATTATGCTAGCGCTAGGTTATTCTATTAATGTCATGACGCTCCTTGCAAGTATTTTAGCCATTGGTCTGGTGGTGGATGATGCGATTGTTATGTTGGAAAATGTTCATGCCTATATCGAAAAAGGCATGAATCCCAAGCAAGCCGCTTTTAAGGGATCGGCAGAAATAGGCTTTTCTATTATTGCCATGACCTTAACGCTTGCTGCGGTATACGCACCGATCGGGTTTTTATCAGGCTTTAGTGCCTCGGTATTTCGTGAGTTTGCCTTTACCCTTGCTGGTGCAGTGCTTATTTCAGGTTTTGTAGCCTTAACGCTCTCGCCCATGATGTGCTCTTTGGTATTAAAGTCGCATGAAAAGCAATCCTCTTTTGAGCAGTATATTCATCGTGTTTTTTCTGCTATTGCCAAGCGTTACCAAGGTTTATTGCAGGCGGTATTAAAAAATCGCCTTAAGGTGGTTTTGGTGCTTGTGGTGATTGCTTTGCTAGGCTATTTACTAAGCTTAGTTGTGCCGCAGTCATTTATTCCCAAAGAAGATATCGGTTATTTTCAGGCAGGCATTACATCTCCTGGTGGTGCAACGGTTGATTATACCAATAACTACATGCAGCGCCTGGAAAAAGTGTACCATACCCAAAAAGATCTTCTTAGTTATGCCTCACTGATTAACTCAGGAAGTGCAACAAATTTTATTACCTTAAAACCTTGGGGTGAGCGCAAAGAAACGGCAGAAAAAATTATTCAAAATCTACAAAATAAGTTTAACGCAATTCCAGGAGCTATTGTTACCTTGGATATGCCAGATCCGGTAAGCTATGGTCCAACGATGGGTGGATCAGAAGTGGGTATCAATGTGATGACGCAGGGTGATTACCAGTCTTTACAGCAAACTTTAAACAAAGTGCTCGCTAAGTTAAAACAATATCCAGGGATTGTGAATCCCAGAAGCAATTTGAAGTTTGATTCGCGGGTGTATAATATTCAGTTTAATCGTTCAGCTGCGGCGAGTTATAACGTTAGTCTTAATGATATTGCAGATAGTGTTTCAACCTTACTCGCCGGTAGTCATATTACGGATATTGAATCAGATGGTCAGAGTTTTCAGGTGCGGGTTCAAATGGATTTGAAAGATTTAGGCAGTTTTGATGCCTTGAATAATATCTATGTGCGTTCTGCTACGGTTAATGCCGATGGCAGTGCGGTTATGGTGCCTTTAAGCAACTTGGTAACTTTAAAGCCCGCTATTCGTCAGACCAAGCAGTTCCGCTATAATCGGATGAATGCTGCCACCATTAGCGCAGATTTGGCTCCAGGTTATGATCTTGGCAGGGTAGTGGCTTTCTTGAAGAAAAATCTACCAAGCTATCTTGGTCATAAAGATAGTTATGCCTTTGGAGGCAGGATTGAAGCGTACTTGGCCTCTAATGGAACGATGCTTGGTCTGTTTTTGCTTTCTATTGCGTTTATTTATCTGGTACTTGCTGCGCAGTTTGAGAGTTTTATTGATCCATGGATTATTCTTTTAACGGTACCTTTGTGTATTGTTGGAGCACTTTTTACTTTGTATTTATTAGGCGGTTCTTTAAACCTTTATACTAATATTGGTATGATTACCCTCGTGGGGCTTATCACCAAGCATGGTATTTTAATTACTAAATTTGCCAATGATCGACTGCAAGAAGGCAAAGATCTTTTAAGTGCAATATCTGATGCAGCAGTATCGCGCCTAAGACCTATTTTAATGACTACTTTTGCAATGGTGCTTGGTGCGCTGCCTTTGGCACTTACTACCGGGCCCGGATCTAACAGCGCCTCGCAAATTGGCTATGTAATTGTGGGTGGTATGCTCTTTGGAACAATATTCTCTCTCTTGGTTGTGCCTGTGGCTTATTACTTCCTTGCTCCACTTGACCAAGATAAACGAATATTGATTCAAAAGTCCAGCAAGCAAGTAACATTTAAAATATGATGAAAATAATATTTTTTGGTCTAGTTGTTGTTTTTTAGCTTATGTTATCCTAAGGTTGGGTTATAACCTTTTTTACACAAAAAGCTATACATTAAAAAACAAATATGTTATTGTACCCACCAAGATTAGAATCTAGGGATAAGTTGTGATAAGAAGAGCAGGATCAGCAGTCAATAGATCGGGTAAAAAAGATTTAAGAAAACTCTATGGATGCAGGCCGCACTTCGGTGCTTTGGTCCAAAATAATTTGAGTTATAGATTGGGGGCCCTAGCAATAGAATCTCCAAAAATTGCGAGGGTGAAACAGCATGATTTAGGTTTTGCTTCCCGTGTCGCTAAGCCCTTATCTGCTGTGGCATTCAATTATAAGAATTCCAGCGATATCTCATCACATGTTCAGGTGCAGGTAAGGTCTTTATCAAGCTCGACTGGATCAAAGAAGCACCCTGTTTTAGATGCGGCAGAAACGTATGGACAAGATTATTTAAGTGTTGAAATTAAAGCAAGTATATCTGATGTATATCTGGTATGTGTTCAACATTTACTACCTTCAACGGTTACTTTGTTTGAGAAGCTTTTAAAATTAGGCTTTAAGCCAGAAAAAATCTATCTTACTGGTAAGCCATACTCTACATGTCCGGACTCCGTAAAAAAGTTAAAAGAATTAGATATAAACGTTTACGATCCTCCTGGGCGTCAGGAGGTTGGTAAATATCTCAACTTTATGGATTCTAAGTTGTCTAACCTTTGGGGAGAAATAGTAAATAAAAAAGTTCCGCTAGATGCGCATATTGTTTGTTTAGATGAAGGTGGTCGTTTAATCCAAACCGCTCCACATAAGCGTAAGCCTTATATTTCTGGTATAGAGCAAACCAGAGGGGGTTTATACAATGGTGCACTTAAAGATGATGTTCTAATGTGTCCTGTTGTTAATTTAGCAGCATCTGAAGTTAAAAAAGAACATGAGACTCCAATTATTGCTCGAACAGTTATAGATGCCATTGAAAAACATGGGTTTAAGCAAGATGCTCAAGTAGGTGTGCTTGGTTGTGGGGTGGTGGGTCGAGCAATTATAGATTATTTCCTTAAGCAAGAAGGTTTTTCTGGTAGTATTATTGTTTATGATAAAGATAACCTTTCTAGTTTCCCTCCAAGTGTTATGGTTTTAGATAGTGCTAAAAAAGTGGTTCTAAACTCTGATGTCGTAGTTGGCGCTGTTGGTACAGATGTTCTGAAAGCAGAAAAATTTGGTCCTGAATGTGTACTAAAAAATATATCGTTTATTAGTGGCTCATCTGAAGATAAAGAGTTTAAAAGCCTTTTAAAAGCTTGCGCAAAGAGAGCGTCTACTGCTGTGCTTGAGCCAATGAGAAATCTTGTTTTTAAGGCTGGCGAAGATGATCAATTTACGATAAAATTTTGTTTTGGAGGCTTTCCTATTAATTTTTCTCTTGCTCCTGACGATTGTGACCCATATGCAATGGAGCTTACACGCGCTTTACTGTATCTTTCCGTTTGTCAGGCACTAAAGGGCTTATTTTGTGAAAATAAAGTTCACGGCTTAGTAGATTTGGATAATGTAGGTCAAGAAATAATAGAGAAAGCTTATATAGGTGCATATGGTAAGCCTGAGTCTCAAACAAAGACTCCAGATGAAAAACAACAAGAAGAATCTGTTTCTAGTGACGCTGTTAAGTCTGCTTCTACAAACAAGTGTGAGGATGAGTTGTCGGAAGATTTCAATAGTAAGGGTCAAACAGAAAAAACAGAGTGTATCCCTGGTCCCATCGCTTTGGGGTGGAAAGAAGAATCCAGATATAGTCGTCATTTTGCTATGGTATTGTGTTTACTTTTGCTATACCAATACTTTTATGGTAATAAGGGTGATGCAAGGGCTGAATGCAAATCTCCTTTTTTTGCTGCATCGCCGGCTAGTAAATTTTCCTTAGGAAAAAAATTACAGCTCGGAGATGATCAAGAAGCGTGCACTACGTAAATATGTTTATTTAAATTATATATTCTTTGTAATTTTTTTGATTATAATTCATTTTTAGCTTTTAATCCAATGCACCCTTTCCAAAAACGGCTTCTATAAGCAATTGTGTGCGTAGGGAATTTTTTTTGATCATTAAAAAACCTTTTGTCAGTATCAGAAATTTTGTCAGATTCGGTAATAAAGGTTGAATCATGCTGCTCTGTATGAAAATAACTAAAAAAGATATTTTGCAATTGATTGGATTCTTTGGCATCACAGAGTGTTTCAATACACGTCATGATTTGACTCATATGTTCAACAATAGTTTTGTGTTGCGCAGGCGTAGGAGATCCACCAAGCAAGCTAGGGAAAGATAAGGAGTAGTATATGGTGTCATAATATATTGTGTTTAATGGTGCTGCGTGCATAAAGGTTGGGATATATTGATCCAGGCCATAATCATGCAAGAAAATGTCTTGTAAGGTTTTTTTTGGGAAAAAGTTTTCATTTTCAATAGCTGGAATATATCCAGGGCACTGTCCTATACTCATCATCCACAAATGTTTAACAGTATCGGTTATATAGGATGATAATTTTAATCTTTTTTGGTTGAGAACATCAATAAACTGCTCCCACTTAAGGTCAATTTGGATTTTAGATAAACTAAAAGAAGCCGTTTGCCAGGCTTGCCTGAATATATGAGTATAAAATTGAGACCAAGCATAGTTGTCATTTTTTTCTGGGTTAAACCAATCACGCGTAAAAATGAGAATGTCGCATTTCCAGGATGACTTGCATTGTTCGTTTTGGGTAATACTTTTACACAATTGCCAATGATCATTGAGCGTATTGCTGTGGTGGGATGGAATGTTTCTATAGGTCTTTTTTAATTTTTGGTATTTGAGTCTGTCTGCAATTTTTGGAAGTAAACATAAAGACCGAGATCCTGCGCTCACTGACCATGGTGCTCGCTGCGACATATTAAACATTGCATTAGTAGTCTCAAATAAACCAATTAATTCACCTTTTTCTAAGACATTTAGAGGTATAACACGATCTTGATTCGTAACAAAAACCTCTAGATTTTTTTCAAGTGAGAGAAATAGCGGGATCGAACTATAGTCAATGAGATGCGCACTGTCAGGGTTAAGGTTAAACTTACCATTATCAACGATATAGTCTCCATAGGAAAGCGTGTGCTTCACCATTTTGAAAGACGAGTCAGGATTAATTTGATCAATGATACTTGTAAGATCTGGGTTTATGGGGTTTAGTAATTCTCTAGCGCTATCCCAGTTAAGTATTTGTGTTTTTTGATTTGAGGATGACATATAGTAGACGGGAGTAGCATAAATATGTGTTACTATATTATTATCTGATGCTACTGTCTAATCATTTTTATAATTATGCCAGAGGGGGTTTTTATTCAACTTCATTAATAGAAAAAATGGTGCTCGGACACATTTTTGAATTATCAAACCTCGAATAAAAAAATGGTGCTCGGTCACATTTTTGGATTCTCGTTCCTTAAGTTATAAAATGGTGCTCGGTCACAGTTTTGAATTATCAAACCTCGAATAAAAAAATGGTGCTCGGTCACATTTTTGAATTATCAAACCTCGAATAAAAAAATGGTGCCCGGGGCCGGACTCGAACCGGCACGAGGTTGCCCTCGAGGGATTTTAAGTCCCTTGCGTCTACCAATTTCGCCACCCGGGCTTCGGGATGGAGGCTGAGAGCGGAATCGAACCGCTGTACAAGGCTTTGCAGGCCTCTGCATAACCACTCTGCCACCCAGCCATGTGTGGTCTTAATAAGCGAAACCATATTGGTAAGTGGCCATTGTATAGCCCAGCAGAAAATTGTCAATAGTTTTTTATGCGCATTGATTCTAATTTTGCAAAAAATTGCCTTTATGGGCTTTCTATGGTTTCAAGGGCACGATAGGCAACATGTAAATAATTAAACATTGAATACAGTGTTAATAACACCGCAAAATATAACATACCAAAACCAATATTATAAACCAAGGTATGTTTAAGCGGATGGGTGAGTAAAATGATAATAGCCACTAACTGAAAACAGGTTTTTAATTTTCCAATCATAGAAACCTTGGTGGTGGCATGCTTACCTAGCTCCGCCATCCATTCTCTTAAGGCCGAAATAATAATCTCACGGCAAACAATCACTACCCCAGCAATAGCCATCCACGGCGAAGGATAATACGAAACCAAAAGCACTAAAGCCGTTGCAACAATGAGTTTATCGGCAACGGGGTCCAAAAATGCCCCAAAGGCAGTGGTTTGCTTTAAATAGCGTGCTAAAAAACCATCTAGATAGTCTGTCACTGCAGCTAGAGCAAATAAGCCACAGCTAATCCATTTGGTACTTTCAAAAGGAAGAAAAAAACATACCACAAATACTGGCAAAATAAAAATTCGCATCCATGTAAGTGTTGTTGGGTAATTAAAAAATTTCATATTAGGTGTGATTATTTGTTTCGTTATTATTTAACACGGAATGGATGCTTTTTGCAAGAGGTATACTCATTCCAGGAACCGCTGCAATTTGATCGATACTGGCATTTTTGAGTGATTTTAAGTCTCCAAAATAATCAATGAGCGTTTGGCGTTTTTTCTCACCTATACCTTTGATGGTTGTAAGCGTTGCACGAATGCCCATGCGCATTTTGCTTTTTCTATGCATGGTAATGGCTGCTTTATGGGCACTATCGCGAATATGTAGCAATAGCAAAAATCCAGGATGATCTTTGGGCCAGTCAAGCGCTACAATAGGACTGCCTTGCCAAATAGTCTCTAGGCCAGCCTTTCTTCCTTCACCTTTAGAGATGCTAATAATGTCACCTTTAAAGTCTAAATTTTTTAAAGATTTTTGTGCTTGGTGCAACTGTCCTTTACCACCATCTATAATCAAAAGATCAACCCTGGGGTGTTCCTTGTTGCTAAAGTAATGGCTTAATACAAAATCAATCGCACCATAATCATCTCCAGGCGTATGATCTTTGATCACATATTTACGATAGGCCTTAGTTTCACTGCCAGATCCTGTAAATAACACCACCGAACCATACGTCGCTTGGCCATGTTGATGAGAAATATCTACGCAGGCAATACGCTGGTAATTTTTATCGCCCATATAGGCATTAAGCGCACAAAAACGTTTTTGGTAGGTTTGCTGAGATTGTAAATGACTTAAAAGCGTAGTTTTGGCATTTTGAAATGCAAAATCTAACCATTTTTTTTCTATTTTTGCATTGTGTCGCTCAAACTTAATCGTATGATTGGCTTTAGCGCAAATCGCTTCTTGTAAAACAGTATCAACTTCTTGCTCATGGTTGCTTATAACAGCTTTGGGATAGTCAAAAGATTGTTGCGGCGCCAAATAATATTGCTGATAAAAATCCATTAAAATAGTATGGGCATCTTGGTCAAGCGGGGTTTGACTAAAATGTACTTTATGACCAACCATGCGCCCATTTCTAATCCATAAGTGGGCAATGGCAATGTGTTCTTGCGCGGTATAGAGACCGATAAGATCAACACAGACGCTGGTATTGCTTGTGACTATTTGCTGTTGCTGTAAGGTATGTAGTGCACGAAGTTGATCGCGTACGACTGCCGCTTGCTCAAAGTGCTCTTGCTCTGCTAGATCATGCATTTTTTCTTGTAGCTGGTGATTTAGGCTATAATCTTTGCCTTTTAACAATGCCACCATTTGGTCAATACCTTTTCTGTAAGCCTCTTGGTCAATATATTTTACACAGGGCGCACTACAGCGCTTGATTTGATATTGTAAGCAAGGTCTGGTGCGGGATTGAAAGGAAGTGTTGGTACAGTCGCGCAGCAAAAAAATGCGCTGTAATAAATCTAAAGTAGTAGCAACAGACTTTTTAGATGGGTAGGGTCCAAAATACAGTCCCTTTTTTTTTGGCGTGCCGCGATAAATACTCAGGCGCGGAAAAGGATCTTGTGTTGATAAATATAAGTAAGGATAACTTTTGTCATCCTTGAAGATAATATTATAGTGTGGCTGGTGTTGCTTGATAAGCTGATTTTCAAGCAAAAGCGCCTGGGTTTCTGTTTCGGTATAGGTGACTTCAAAGCGCGCAATATGTCTAACAAGCGCTTGAGTCTTGCGGTCTTGATGCTTGGTTTTAAAATAGCTGCGCACCCGGTCATACAGAGATATTGCTTTGCCAACATAAATAACCTCATGTGAGGTATCAAGCATTTGATACACGCCAGGGGATTTTTTAAGTTGATCAAGCGCTGCTTGAATATCAGCTGGCGTGTCCATAGCGTAGCGATTTAATTGTCAGTATCAATAAGCTCATGACGAATAGCAAGATGCGTCAATTCAACGTCAGTATCAACCCCAAGCTTTTCAAATAATCGATAGCGATAGGAGTTAACGGTTTTGGAGCTAATGCACAGTTGATCGGCAATTTCTTGGACCTTTTGACCGCTGGTGATCATAATGAGCACTTGCATTTCACGCTCTGAGAGATTATCAAACGGGGTTTCGGTTTCTTTGTTCAAATGTTTAAGAGCTAATTGCTGCGCTACTTCTGGACTGATGTAACGTTTGCCTGTGGCTACAGCACGAATAGCTTGCACCATTTCGTCAATGTTCGCACCTTTGGTAATGTACCCTAAGGCTCCGGCTTGAAGAATGCGCGAGGGATAAGGCTCTTCGCCATAGATGGTAACAGCAAGAATTTTGCAGTCTGGGTAGCGGTGTTTAATCCTTTCAGTGGCAACTAAACCGCCAATACCTGGCATTTTAACATCCATTAATATAACATTAGGCTTTAAGGATCCGGCTAGTGTTATAGCATCTTCGCCGTTATTGGCCTCGCCTATGACTTCAATGTTTGGAATATTTTCTAGTAGGCTTTTAAAGCCGACGCGAACTAAATCATGATCATCTACCAGTAAAACACGAATCATGTTTGCTCCTCCTTAGTTGTATACTCCAAGCTATACTACACCAATCCCTTTAAAACACAAGTAAAGAATTTTTGCTTTGCTATAACCCAGATGCCAAAAGTCATCCCTTGCGATATAATGGCGCTTATTATCCGTGTTTGCTGGATTTTTTATGTCAAGCCTTTCGCTCCCAGATTTTTCTAAAGCCAAAATTTTAGTCTTTGGCGATGTGATGCTCGATGGCTATTGGCATGGTGATAGCAACAGAGTTTCCCCAGAAGCACCGGTGCCGGTAGTAAAAGTGGATCAGATGCAAGATTTTCTTGGTGGTGCAGCAAATGTAGCGGCTAATTGTGCCTCGCTTGGAGTGCAAACGCATTTACTTGGCGTTATTGGCCAAGATCAAAGTGCCAAGAAGCTCAAATCCCTGCTAGATGACCACAATATTCAACATACACTTTTAGAAAGCGATACCCATCCAACGATTCGTAAAATTCGTGTGATTGCGCAACAGCAACAACTATTACGCATGGATTTTGAAAAAAACTTTGAGGCAGCATTTGTTCAAGTACTCAAAAAAGAATTTGAAAAATGTGTCCAATCTGTTGATATGGTCATTATTTCAGATTATGCCAAAGGGACTTTAGGAGACATTCATGCCTTTATTGCGCTTGCTAAAAAGTATGGCAAAAAAGTACTGGTAGATCCTAAGTCTAAGGATTATCGTCATTATCAAGGCGCAGATTTGATCACGCCTAATCGCCATGAGTTTGAGTTGGCTTTTGGTGCATCAGAGGATTTCGTTAGCATAAATAATAAAGCGCAAGATGCGATGGCGCAATTTAATATTGATCATATCCTTATTACCTTAGGTGCCGATGGCATGCTTTTAACGACAAAGCAAAAAGATGCTGTTCATGTGCCTACTAAACCATTATCCGTTTTTGATGTAACCGGTGCCGGTGATACCGTAGTTGGGGTATTGGCTGCAAGTTATGCTGCAGGTTTGCCTTTATCACAATCTATTGAAGTAGCCAATATGGCAGCGTCGATTGTGGTGGGCTATTTTGGGGCAGTGAGCGTGACGGTACCCCAGCTACAAAAAGTCTTACAGCGTGATAATTTTGAACTTGGTGTGCTCTCAAAAGACCAACTTCTTGAAGCCGTAGCGATAGCTCGTTCTAAAGGAGAGAAAATTGTCATGACCAACGGCTGTTTTGATATTATTCATTCTGGCCATGCCAAGTACCTGCAAGAAGCGCGCCATTTGGGCGATCGCTTGATTGTGGCTATTAATGCCGATGCCTCAATTCAAAAACTTAAAGGTCCTACTCGGCCAATCAATAAGCTTGAAGATCGCTTGGCGGTTATGGCAGCTATGCGCCCGGTAACCTGGGTAGTGGCTTTTGAGGAAGAGACGCCAAAAGCCTTACTTAAGGCTATCAAGCCAGATGTTTTAGTTAAAGGTGGCGATTACCAAGCGGATGAAGTAGTTGGCCATGAAATTGTCACCGAATACGGCGGCGAGGTAAAAGTTTTATCCTTAATGCCTGGTCGATCCACCACGCAAACTATTTCGCGCATTATGAAGCAAGAATCTTAACAAAAGCCAAGCGGTTTTTTTAAGAGGAATATATATTACATTTTTTCTTGCACATTTTTAAAAAATATTTTGATATTAGCGTTTTTTGATCTACTATTACAAAAGATGAATGTGTAATAGAAGGAGTCAAAAAAATGCAGCCCTGGTTATCTCACTATCCTCCCTACATGCAGGCCGATATTGAAATTGATCCACAGCAGACCTTAAGAGGCTTGTTGTATCAATCTTGCCAGGTATTTGCCAATCGTCGTGCCTTTACCAGTATGGGTACGACTTTAACGTATCGTGAGCTATGGGTGAAAAGTGGCGCAGTGGCATCGTATTTACAACATCATTTGCATTTGAAAAAGGGCGATAGAGTAGCCATTATGATGCCCAATATCTTGCAGTATCCAGTAGCGTTGTTAGGCATTTTGCGTGCAGGATGTGTGGTGGTGAATGTAAACCCTTTAGACAAAGCACCGTCCTTAAAATATCAATTATCTGATTCTGGTGCAAAGGCCATTGTGGTGCTTGAGAATTTTGTTGGAGAATTACAAAAAATTATCGATGAAACGCCCCTTGAACATGTGATGGTGACCTCACTAGGAGCAATGTGTTCACCAGTGAAGAGAGTATTGGTGAATTTTGTGGTGCGTTACATTAAGCGTATGGTTCCAAAGTTTAAAAAGCGTTCTGTGATTCGTTTTCAAAAGGTATTAGTCGATGGGGCACAAAAGCCAGATCGTTTTGTAGAGGTGGATCCAACAGAGATGGCTTTTTTGCAGTACACCGGAGGCACTACTGGTGATCCTAAAGGTGTGATGCTTAGTCATCGCAATATCATAAGTAATTTAGAACAATGTCATGCTTGGCTTGGTGCAGAGGCTCATGTGAAGCCAATGCGAATTATAACCCCCTTGCCCTTGTACCATGTTTTTTCTTTAGTCATTAATGCCCTGCTTTTTATGAAAGTGGGCGGTGAGAATGTGCTAGTGGCCAATCCACGTGATATTCCTACTTTTATTAAAATATTAAAACAAGCACCTTTTCATGCCATTACGGGAGTGAGCACCTTGTTCAATGCACTTATGGGGCATAAAGACTTTGGTAGCATTGATTTCTCACAATTGCGTATAAGCATTGGTGGTGGAATGGCAGTTGCGCCCTCAGTTGCAAAAGCATGGCAGCAGCGTACCGAGTGTTATCTTACTCAAGGATATGGTTTGTCTGAAACTTCGCCGGTAATTTCAATTTGTCGCCAAGATGAATCTTTTAACAATAGTGTAGGCCTGCCGGTTCCTGGAACAGATGTGTGTATTATGGATGCCAAACACAATATTTTACCATTGGGAGAGCAGGGTGAAATATGTATCAAAGGTCCGCAAGTTATGATGGGTTACTGGCAAAATGATATTGCCACTAAAAATACTATTGATGAAAAAGGCTATTTACATACAGGGGATGTAGGCTATATCGATGCGCATGGCTATTTGTATATTAGTGATCGTTTAAAAGATATGATTATTTTTTCTGGTTTTAATGTCTGTTCTATTGAGGTAGAAAAAACCATTATGCAAATGAAGGAGGTTTTAGAAGCGGCAGTTATAGGTGTGCCATCTAAAAAACATGGGGAAAAAGTCATTGCATATGTGGTGTTAGAGCCGAATAAAAAGCTCAAAGCCTCGCACATTATTGCCTACGCTAAAGAGCACCTTGCCCATTACAAGGCGCCATCTCAAGTTATTTTTGTCCAGGAATTACCAAAGAGTACAGTCGGTAAAATACTCAAACGGAATCTAAAAACAATATTCGCTGGAAAAAATTCTGTGCATGTTTTATAGTGGTTGGGTTTTAAATCAATTAGGAGTGAAGATGAGTGCCGTAAAAACCCAATTTGAGGAAATACTTGCAAAAGTTCAAAACAAACAAGTGAGTAAAAACCCTACGCAGCCTGAAAAATTAAAGCTTTATGCTTGGTTTAAGCAGGCCCATGAGGGCGATGTGCAAGGTGAGGAGCCTTCTATGGCGCAGTTTGTTGAGCGTGCTAAATACAAAGCTTGGGCGCAGTGTAAAGGCATGAGCCAAGAAGAGGCCATGCAAGCCTACATTGATTTTTTTCAAGAAGATAATGCATAACTAAGAGAGCGTGAAGAGGGTGAAGAAGTCCAAAAAAGCGACACACAAAAACCGCCTTGTGCAATGGGCGGTGGAGTATCTAATCAAAGAGCGGCCTGTTGAAGGCTATCCGCTTACTGATTTTGCATCTTTAAGCTATGAGCTGCGTCAGGGGGATGTTTTGCTGGTTGAGGGCCGTTCAAGAGTCTGTAAAATTATAAAAAGCTTAACCCAAAGTTCCTGGTCGCATGCAGTTTTGTATATTGGTCATGTGCATGATATTCAGGATCAAGCTTTGCGCAAATTAATTGCCCACCATGTTGATTTAAAAAATAACCCACAATTGTGTGTGGAAAGTGTACTTGGTCAGGGCACGATTATTTCACCTTTAACAAAATATAACAATGAGCATATGCGTATTTGTCGAGCAAAGACTATTGCGCCTCATGATGTGCAAAAGGTGGTCTCACATGCATTAGGGGCCATTGGTAAGCCGTATAATATTCGTCATGTTTTTGATTTAATGCGCTTATTAATGCCCATAGGCATTTTTCCACGCAAGTGGCGTTCGGTGATTTTTAAGCCAGGAAAATTAGGGGCAGAGATTTGCTCTTCTTTAATTGCCGAATGTTTCCATACGGTCGATTACCCAATCTTGCCAGTGGTGGGCCATGATAGTAGTCATCAGATTGTATTATCCAAGCGAAATGTGCGCCTTTTTACCCCCAGTGATTTTGATTACTCGCCGTACTTTGATATTATTAAATATCCTATGTTTAATATGTCTCAGCCCCAAGCCTACCGCAACTTGCCGTGGAAGAGTTGATTAAGCTATGTTAGCTTGATCAGGCGATTTTTTATTCCAATGATCCAGCTCTTTCTTTTGCTCATTGAGAAAAGCATCCAAGAATGGAGAATGATCTCTTTTGGGTCCCTGAGGTGACTGAGACTGATCATCAAAATATGTGCTCATTTGTTGCAGGAGCGTGTCTAAAGTCTCCATTTTTTCCTTAGCTATCAAATTTTCAATTATAGCATCAATTTCCTTATGATCTTGAATGTCATTCCCATTATTGACTTCTTTGAGAGTCGTTAAAACAGCATTGACAGTAGAGCCTTCAGGAGCAGAGCCGCCTGGCTCATCTGCAGCGCTTCCAGGGGCAGGTCTTTCATCAGTAGAGCAGATTTTTTCTATTATCTCGGGTGATGTATTAGAATGGTATGTAAGCTGTTGATTAAGGTATGTGGATAACTCCTTTTCTGGTGTTGCTAGAAATAGAGGCTCGTAAATTTTTTTTAGTTGTTCTTGAGAAAATTCAATTGTATCCTCATTATTTGGAGTTGGAGTATGGCCCATAGCATAGGCTATGGCAAAATATACACAACAATTATTTCTGCCACTAACTTCTTTTTGTTCCCAACTAACTTCTTTTTGTTCCCCACTACCTTCTTTTTGCTCATATATGCTAGCATGCATGCCTGCCTTTGTATCTTGAGTCCTTATGACGATTTTTGGCAAGCTTTCTGTTGTTGTGGAGCCTGAAAATGGAATTTCTAAATAAGAGCGAGTCTTATCAAGGATAACTGCATTTGGATTATCAGGTGGAGGATCTGCACGATTGTAACTTTCATAATAAACACTGCGCTTACTATTCGGTTGTGTTGCCGTGTGCGTTACTTTTGATAATAGTTCTAGAGTAGCACCAGCTTCTCCCATTCCTAGCTCAGTTATGAGTTTAAGCAGCAAAGAAACGCGGCCCTTCTTATGTGTGAGTTCTGTTACTCTTGTATATGTGTTTGTCATTATGTTATTACCTTTTTACTGTTTGTTTTTTATTATAACATAAAAAACGCTTATTGTAAATTTTTATGCAACATTAAAATATAAATACTTGTTTTTATGTTTATTTAAATCATATGCTTATGTTTTGTTTTTGATTTTTGGTTTAGATTAAAACTTGGGTCATGCTTTTTTTCGAGGGCTAGTGAAGTCACAATGTAATCTTGAAAAAAACAATTCTAGCTTATTGCTTGGCATTTGGTATAATGGCGGCTTAAAAAAAATAACAATATGTCAAGGAGTGGGTATGTTACATGTAGATGATAGTACTACTTTACCGGAGTTAACCTGGCGAGGGGTGGTCATTGCCACCTTTATTACCGTGATATTTACCACCGCGAATGTTTATTTGGGCTTGAAGGTGGGCATGACTTTTTCTTCAGCTATTCCTGGTGCAGTTATCTCCATGGCTGTGTTGCGCCTTTGTAAAGATAGCAATATTTTAGAAAACACCATGGTGCAAACCTTTGCCTCAGCGGCAGGAACCTTATCGGCCATTATTTTTGTGTTGCCGGCTTTAATTATGATTGGCTACTGGCAGGGTTTTTATTATTGGCAAACGGCCATATTATGCGCTATTGGCGGTATTTTAGGGGTGATGTATACCATTCCTCTGCGCCGTGCTTTGGTGGTCAATAGCGATCTTCCTTATCCTGAAGGAGTGGCAGCAGCAGAGGTTTTAAGTGTAGGATCAAAACATGCAGATAATGAAAAAAATCAAAAAGTTGGTTTTCGCTATTTATTTCGTGGCACGGTTGCCTCTTTAATTTTTATGTTATTTTCATCTGGGTTTCGCTTATTAAGTTCGGGCTTTACCTATTCTTGGATCTTATTTCGTGGTCTTATTGGTTTTAGTTTTACGTATTCTACTGCGCTATTGGGTGCAGGCTATCTGGTTGGGGTTCCGGTGGGTTTAGCCATATTATTAGGCACCATTATCAGCGATGGAATCGCGCTACCGTGGCTTACAGCAAGTCATCACCTGATGCATAAGGGCGTGGATATTGCAGTCTTATACGATCAAGTATGGTCACAAGATATCCGTTACATTGGGGTTGGCGCCATTGGGGTTGCGGCGCTGTGGACTATTATTTTGCTGTTAAAGCCCGTTTGGCAATCTATTATTACCTCCATTGAGGCTTTACAGCAAAGGCGTCGTGGTCAAGATGATGATACCCCTCGTACCCAGCGTGATATTGGTATTCACCATATTCTATCGGTGCAGTTTGTCATAATATTTCCACTTATGGGCCTTTTTGCGTATTTTATTAGCTCAGGCAATGCAGATCTTTCTGTTGGGTTTATTATCAGCTTGGTGATGATTTGTGTTTTTTTCACCCTGGTAATGGGCTTTTTAATTGCGGCAGTGAGTGGTTACTTAGCAGGGCTTATTGGTTCTTCTAATAGTCCTATATCTTCCATTGCTATTTTGGTGGTGATCGTTGCATCACTGCTTATTGGCTATGTAATGGATAATGCCATTCCTGCAGCGTACCACGGTCAGGCCTTAAATCAAGTTGCTATGGCTTTAGCACTTTTTACTACGGCAGCAGTGATTACAGTTGGGTGTATTTCTAATGATAACCTGCAAGACTTAAAAACCGGTTATTTGGTTGGAGCTACGCCTTGGAAACAACAAGTTGCATTGATTTTTGGGGTTATTGTCGGATCTTTAGTTATTCCACCGGTGATTGAGCTTTTATACAATGCGTATGGTTTTGTTGGTGCTATGCCCCATGCGCACATGGATATTTCAAATGCCTTAGCGGTGCCTCAAGCAGCGGTTATGAATGCTTTAGCTTCAAGTATTATCGGTCATCATGCTAATTGGTATATGATGGGTATAGGGGTGCTTGTTGGTATCGGCTGTATTGTGTTTGACGGGGTTGTAATGCGCAATATAAGCAAAATACGCTTGTCGGCATTGGCTATTGGGATTGGTATTTATTTACCTTCTAGCATTAATTTACCCTTGGTGGTAGGTGCTTTAGTAGGCGGCTATGCTAGGAAACGTTCAAAAGGCAACAAACAAAGCGAACAACACGGTACGCTTTTTGCTTCTGGCTTAATTGTTGGTGAATCTTTATTTGGCGTTTTTGTGGCGGCATGTATTGTTATTCGCGGCAATAGCGATCCTTTAGCTTTAGTTAAAAATGCCGTGGTTTCTATGCCTGTGCAATTGGTCACAATGTTTATTTTTGCCATGATCTTAGTTTGGTTTTACAAGGTTATGGTGAATAAAAATGCAGATTTAGAAGCCTAATATGATACATTTAGGACAAAAACAAGCCGATATTTATATTCCTTCACAAAAGCCGCTTGAGGAAGTGCTAGCAAATATTAGCCATGTGGCTATAGGTGCCCATCAGGACGATATTGAGCTGATGGCTATTGATGGTATTGAGCAATCTTTGGGTAAGGAGCGCTTTCTAGCGATTGTTGTCACTGATGGGCGAGGCAGTCCGCGTTCTGGTCCTTATCAAGACTATAGTGATGATCAAATGCAGCAGCTGCGCATCAAAGAGCAACAGCGTGCTGCTGATATGGGTCAATATGGTGCAGTTATCCAGCTGGCCTACTCCAGTGGGGCTTTAAAACAAGCACAAGGTGATGATCAATGCGTGGCAGACTTAAAAGCTATTTTATCTTTGTGTCCTATCCATAACTTGTATACACATGCACTGTTTGACCGTCATCAAAGCCATATTGCGGTAGTGGATCATGTGCTTCGGGCGGTGGCAGATTTGCCCAAGCTGCAGCAGAATATCCAGCATGCCTATGGCGTGGAAGTATGGGGTAGTTTAGACTGGGTACCACAAGATTTTCGCAAAGATATTCCAGTTGCTGATGTTTCTTTATTGCAAGAGCTTATCGGGGTGTTTGAGTCGCAAATTGCTGGCGGTAAGCGTTATGATCAAGCAATTATTGGCCGTTTAGAGGCAAATGCAACCTTTAGTCGGTCTCATCAGGTCGATGACAGTCCTTATCTGCAATGTGCGATGGATTTAATGCCCGTTATTTCGCAAAAGGAAGATGCTAAGCGATACAAGGATAAAATATTGCAAGCGTTTTGTGCTCAAGTGAACGCATAGGAGCGATAGAAATGTATAAAAGTTCCACCTTTAGCGTAGAGGATGTAGACATGCTTTTAGAGCGTTACGGTATTAGGGTAACTGCCGGTGCATCAACTAAACCCTTTTTCTCTGTATTGCAGGCTTTTGACATGGACCTAAAGCTTAAGCCAGAAACTATCAATAATCCTCCACTATTTCCAGATAAAGACGTTTTGCAATCAAAAAAAGATGAGCTTAGTGTGCTCATTAGTTATGGTGTTTTAGAAAAAGATGCTAAAAAAATGCTTATAGACAATAGCGTTGTTAATCCAAATGAAGGCTGAAAGCGATAGGGAACCATACGGGCTCTGTGTGTGTTGCATAAAAACTTAAACTTCCCGATAGCAAAGCGTATAAAACTTCAAAGCAAAAGCCTGATAAGATGCGTATCTAAAAGCTCGTATGTTTGAGTTTTGAGAGGAAATTAAGTGCATCAATTGGGGTGAGCTGATTAAGATCCAAGTTTTCTATTTGTGTAATACGAGGATCTGGCATTGGCTCAGGCGCAGGTGTATGCCCTGCATCGGTTTGTGGTCCTTGGTAGGATTGTGATTCTAAGCGTTTTAAATGTTGTTTGGCGCGAAGAATAATGCCACTGGGCATGCCTGCTAGCTGAGCCACTTGAATGCCATAGCTTTTAGATGCAGCTCCATCTTGTACTTTATGTAAGAATACAATATTTTCTTCATGTTCAATGGCATCTAAGTGGACATTTTTAATGCTTGGGTATTGTTTTGGCAGGCTGGTGAGTTCGAAGTAGTGGGTTGCAAATAGGCAAAATGAGCCGAGTTTTTTAGCAATATATTCGCTACAGGCCCAGGCTATAGAAAGCCCATCAAAGGTGCTGGTGCCGCGGCCTATTTCGTCTATCAAAATAAGACTATTGGGTGTGGCTTGATGCAAAATGTGAGCCGTTTGGGTCATTTCTACCATAAACGTTGATTGTCCTTGGCTTAAGTCATCTCCGG
The DNA here is from genome assembly GCA_902563055.1 of uncultured Gammaproteobacteria bacterium. Classification (GTDB taxonomy): domain Bacteria; phylum Pseudomonadota; class Gammaproteobacteria; order Francisellales; family CACEW01; genus CACEW01. The sequence continues at coordinate 23,805 of CACEWE010000016.1, forward strand.
CGCCAATTCTAGTAAAAATACGATCAATGGGGCCAATAGTGGCTTTTGTTGCTGGAATATAGGAGCCAGCATACGCCATAATAACCATCAGTGCACATTGGCGCATATATGTGGATTTTCCGCCCATGTTGGGGCCGGTAATCATAAGCATTTTTTGATTTTGATCCAGTTGGATATCATTAGGATGAAAATCACCATTTAAGGAGTCCTCCACCACCAGGTAGCGTCCAGAGCTTATATCAATTTGCGGTGTTGCAACCAGATTAGGCTGAATCAGGTTTTTACTGCGCGCAAGCAGTGCAAAACTGTTTAAGGCATCAAGATCGGCAATGCCCTGTGCGCTTTGTTGTAGAGGTTTAAGGACCTGTAAGAGGCGTGATAATACGAGGTCATATAATGCCTTTTCGCGCGCTAAGGCCTTATCTTTTGCGCTTAGGGCGCGTTCTTCAAAGCTTTTAAGCTCAGGGGTAATAAAGCGTTCTTGGTTTTTTAAGGTTTGGCGCCGGATATAGTGCTCTGGTACTTCTTGGGCCTGGGCCTTGGAGATTTCAATGTAATAGCCATGAACGCGGTTATAGCCGACTTTAAGGGTGCTAATATTGGTTTCTTGGCGTTCTTTTTGTTCTAATTCTACTAAAAATGCTCCAGCACTTGAGCTTAAGGCCTTAAGTTCATCAAGTTCTGCATCAAAACCTTCTTTAATAACGCCACCATCACGAATCAGCGCTGGTGGTTGGTCGATAATGGCATCTTTAAGCAACTGCAGAGTTTCTGGGTGGGTGCCAATAGCACTTAGTATATCTTTGAGTAGAGGGTTTTGCTCTAAAGTAGAGGAAACTTGTTGTAGTTCTGGTAAAATCATCAGCGATTGGCGAATTTTTACCAGATCGCGAGGCCGAGCTGATTGGAGAGCAATGCGGCCCATAATACGTTCTAAATCGCCAATATTTCCAAGGCTTAAAGCCAGAGCCTCTTCGCGATTTGTCTCTAGAATAACACCTGTGGCCTCTTGACGGGCAAGGACTGCTGTTTGGTCTATTAAGGGGTTTTTTATCCATCGTCCAAGACGTCTTGAGCCCATTGGAGTTTGGGTTTTATCCATGACGCCCAAAAGAGAAAATTGTCGATCATTGGTATTGGAATGGCAAATCTCAAGATGCGCTAGAGAGATGCTATCGATTGCAATGGTGCTATGTTGTTGATGTGTGTAGAGAGTTTCAATATGTTCTAGAGAGGTTTTTTGAGTGTATTGGACATAGTCGATTAAGGCACCAGCAGCTTGAATACAAAGGGCTTGATCGTGGCAGGAGAAAATAGAGAGATTTTGCGTTTTAAAATGGTTTTTAAGCGCGTCGCTAGCGTGTTTAAAAGCAAAATGCCACGGTGCACGATAACTACGGTGCAGGGTTTGTGTGCCAAGATCTAGGTGGTGTAGGTCTTCACTTAAAAGCAGCTCTTTGGGGCCAATACGCATCAGTTGGCTTTTAAGTGCTTCGATATTTTCCAATAAGACAACTGCAAAGCTGCCACTTAGAAGGTCTAAGGTGCTTAGGCCAAACTGTCCTTTTGCTTCGCAGATGGCGGCAATTATACAATCGCTCTGGTGGTCCATTAAGCCTTCATCGGATAAAGTTCCCGGGGTGATAATGCGCACTACTTCGCGTTTAACCGGGCCTTTGGCATTAACATTTCCAGTTTGCTCGCACACTGCAACTGATTCACCAAGGTCTAAGAGTTTTTTAATGTAGGGTTCGGCACTATGGTATGGTACACCACACATGGCAATTTTTTCACCATTACTTTTGCCCCGATGGGTAAGGGTGATATCCAGGAGCGCTGCAGTTTTAGTGGCATCGCTGTAGAATAATTCATAAAAGTCGCCCATGCGGTAAAACAACAATTCTTTGGGGTGTTTTTCTTTGATGCTTAGGTATTGCTGCATCATAGGCGTGTGCGCGCTATGGTCTGTTTGGGTTTTGCTTGGTGCTATGGTGGTCATAGAGATTCGATCAGCGAAAAAGATGCAACATTATACCGTAAGCACGAAGGTATTTGCAAGGAGACAAAAATATAATTCAAGTTAAAAGATTGATTAAAGCGCATGCATGTTTAAACATAATTTACACAATGCTCTACAGAGATACAATTGCTCGATAACCATCATGACAAATTTTTCCACACACGATAGGATGGCGCTTTTAAACAAATTTGGGGAGATTTAAATGGAGGGTAATACTGATGCTAGTAGTGTGGGATCTGATGCCGGTAGTGTAAATTCATATGAGGAGGTGATAGATTTTGAAACAAAGGGTGAAACACTTATCTTGCCATCTCGTCCGATTGATAAACAGTTTGTGAAAATTGAGTTTTTTGGTGCTATCATGGAGTTTTTTTCTGGTTTTGATCGTGACTATACGGAGTTGCGCGAGACACCACATTTAAAAGATTTTCTTTATTACTCATCTAGATCAATATTAAGAATTGCTTATCTTCTTGCAGCAGCCTATAACTATCATGTTTTGACAAAAAATGTTGAAGAGTTTGCTATCGGAGAGGATATAAAGGTCAAGGATCTTCTTAGCTATAGCCCTATTATTCTTATTCCTTTGCTTGCTTTGGTATGGGGTTTTTTTAGGTTTGCTCATAACTTATTTTTTACTTATATTTGTTGTACCGGTAGGTTGGAAGAAAAACAGTTGAAGGACAAGCTTTCAAAGGTGTATGTTGAATTATTAGCAAGTCTTAATACAGATGTTTATGGTAAAAAGGTTCCAGATGATAGGATGATATTAGAAGAAAAAAATTTTATATATTTCTTTCTTGAGGGGATAAAGTTCCTCAAATGGAGTAATGTTAGAAATGCAGGACAAGAAAAACGCATTATTAGAGAACGCAGGAGGCATATTGAAAACAAACCAGGATGTGTTGAGTTTGTTAGTGTTTTAGGGCTTATAATACGAGCAGTTAACGATGATAATGACAATGCGGATATACTAAAGTCGTTTTTTGATGATATAAATGGTAATACGATTGAAAAATCTCATCAAGGCCCCTGGGCTAGGCACTATCAAACGCATCTTAATCATGCAAGAAATATTTTAAAAGCCTTTAAAGAGAAAAATATGCTTGCGCATATTAAACGAGTTTCTTCCTCAAATATCCTTCAGGGCACGGATTACCATGCACAGCTTGACATGCGATTAAAGATGAAAGCAAAAATACACCCGTCCAATGATAGTGCTTTGAGGCAGAAATTTATCTCTAAAGCTGCAGCGAATTTTTTAGGGCTCTGTGCACGTTCCTATTGGTTATTATTCTATACCGAAGGCTTATTGCGCTTTAAGATGACAACATATTGTTTCCTTTTTCTTTCAATTCATGGTGCTTACAATGTTTGGAATTTCCAAAATCGCTGGTTAGCATTAAGTGAATATAATTCTTACTTATATAATTCTTACTTAATTATGATTAATACGAGTTTCTTTTTCTTTTCTTGGTTTGCTTTAGATGGTCTTTTAAAATATGTGTATAACGATTTTAAAAGTGAATGTGAAAATAAAAAATTGTCTATATATATTGCTAAAGGTATAGAAAATGAATTGGATAGCATCGGTAGATTGTCTGGATTAACAAAACCTTATAGTGTTTCTAGAGCAAGGAAGACCTTAAAATCTAATACGCCTGAAGGTGCTGAGGGCGGGGCTAGAAAGCTTGCTAAAGAATCCTCCTCATCTGATGGGCCAGAGACTCCATTGCTAAAAGCTCAAGATGTTCCTCATTCTCAAACGTTGCGGTTAAGGTTTAAAGAATCGCATAATTCTGCATCTATAGTAGATGAAATTTCATTATTAGATGAAATGCGTGAATCTTTACAAATTTTTATTTCAAAATTGATAGAGGTATATGGCTTAAGTTCACTTTCTTGTGCAACGATAGAGGCGCTTGTCTTAAGTGGTATGGTCCATAGCTTAAAAGTTGCACAACAATGGCATTGGAGCTTTATATCTATGGATGATCAGGGCTCTGGGTATATAAAGCCAAGAAAATTAAAGCTTACAAATAAAAAATTAGCTCAGGGCGCAAGTTTGCAAGAGCAAAGAAAACTAGCGATAGAGCATGCTATAGAGCATGCTGTGGACGGGTGTTCTAGAGTGGAGTCTATTACTAGTAATGATAAGTGTTTTCAGGCTATGAAGCTCTTATATTTGCATTATTTTGATCTGACAAGTTTTGGCATTTCTAAGCAGGCCTTCATAGAGATGACTAGAGATATGATGTTTTCATTTGCGCTTATTGGTTCCTTAGGCTTGGATTTGGAAGAAAGTGTTAGGCATCATAGTTTGGCTATGACTCCGCGCGAGCAAGTAATGATGAGAAAAGCAGTGGAACAATTTCAAAGACAAAAAGAAGGTTAAGTGTTTTTAGCTATGGTATGCTTGCGCCTGTGCTACTTTGACGTTGCTTTCAATGGCAAGCGCACTAAAGAGTTGTTGGATAATATAAAAAGCATATTGTGCAGCAATGTCTCTGGCAAAAACAGGAAAGTCAATGGCGGCGTTACCGTCGGCATTATCGGAAATGGTTCTAATAACCACGAAAGGAACTTGGTATATATTCCAGGATGAGACAATGGTCCCCCCTTAAATTTCTACTGCATAGATTATTCTTGCTTAATTGTATAACCTTGAATCTATTTAATGCCTCAAAATTTTTAGTTTTTTGGTGTTTTTTTGCTAAAAAAAGTGTCCATTTTTACAATGAAATGTTATAATGCGAATGTTTTTAACTTATGATTTTTGTTGTATGTATGCTCTTTCATGTTTGAGTTGTTTTAGAGGCTTTTTTCGCTCTTCAAGCTCATTTTCAGAAAGTACTTATAGTTTTGACGATGCTGATTTCATTTCTACAGCTCATGAGCCTTTGGTGCAACATACAGGTTCAGATTATGGCACTAGGGAAGTATATGATTTTTTACAGCTTCCAAGACAAGAGTTAGAAAGTTGTCTCACGGATTTTAAGGAACAACCAATAAACGAACCTGTATCAGACAATTATACCAAAGATATTAAGATTTTAGTGAAGACTTATGCTGCTACAAATGAAACAAACCATTGTTTTGAAGGAAAATTAGGCTCTGGTGGTTTTGCTACTGTTTTTAAGGTTCATAGTAATAGTCTTAAAGAGAGTTTTGCACTTAAAGTACTTAAAACCAAAAAAATAAAGAAAAATACTGTAGAAAAGCATACTAAACAACTTGAATGGAGTTGTGATTTTATTATTAAACTCTATGCCTTTGTCTTTACTACTGATAGTCTAGCTACATATATGGAAGCAGCATGGACAAGTGCATATATATTTTTCCAAGGAGCGTGTACTTTAGAGGAAAAAAAGCACCAGAATGATTATCAAAATAAAAAAAAATATCTCGATACCATGATCATCCATGTTGTAAATGGTTTAAAATTTTTACACAAAGAGCAAAAAGTTGTGCATGGTGATATAAAGCCAGAGAATATTTTAGTCATTAAGAGTAAAAGTGATCATATTAGATTTAAATTGTGTAATTTAAATATGGTTAAGCCGATAGGCGAAAAGGCTAATACGCGTGGGGGATCACTCATCTATATGGCTCCAGAGTCTAATGATACACAATGGCTAGTTGATCCAAGTGCTGATATGTTTTCTTTGGGAATGACCATTCTTGATATAGGGAGCGTAGAGAGCTTTGAACGATTGAGTGACTTATACGCGTCCTGTCATATATGTTTTAAGTCTCAGAATAAACCAGAAGAGATGTCGGATAAGATTAAGAGCCTGTTTTGGCAATTAGAAACGAGCCGTGAAAATGAAAAATATGAAAAATGGGATACTATTAAAGGCCTTACTACAATTAATCCCAAAGATCGTACAAAATTAGATGCATTCGTGGAACTTTCATAGTCATTGCATTAGTACTAAAGTGCGCAATGAAAAGTGCCTCTTTGACAAGGCACGTACAATACAATGAGAAGCTACTTCGCCAACGTCTTAAGCGCACTAAGCATATCCATGGGCAGTGGGAAAACAATGGTCGAGCTTTTATCTCCGGCAATATCCATTAAAGTTTGCAGGTAGCGCAGTTGAATAGAGCTTGGGTTTTTAGTTAAGACTTCAGCGGCAGATAAGAGTTTTTCAGAGGCTTGTAATTCCCCTTCGGCATTAATAATTTTAGCGCGTCTTTCTCTTTCGGCCTCTGCTTGACGAGCAATAGCACGAACCATACTCTCGTCAATATCAATATGTTTAAGCTCAACATTATTAATTTTAATACCCCAGGCGTCGGTTTCAGAATCAAGAATTTTTTGCAGATCACCATTGAGCTTGTCGCGTTTAGAAAGCATTTCATCAAGATCGTGTTGGCCTAAGACCGAACGCAAGGTGGTTTGTGATAACTGACTAATGGCTTCATAGTAATTTTCAACTTGAATCACCGCTTTGGCAGGTTGTACTACTTTAAAATAAACCACAGCATTCACACGCACCGAGACATTATCGCGCGAGATCACATCTTGAGAGGGGATATCCATCACCACGGTACGCAGCTGCATTTTTACCATTTGCTGCAGAAAGGGGATGATTAAAATAAGGCCCGGGCCTTTGGTGGAGCTATAACGCCCAAGCGTAAACACCACACCGCGTTCATATTCATTGAGAATACGAATCATACTGATAACAAAAACTACTAAAACACCAATAAGAAAAAATGCAACGGCTTGGGACATATCAAGACTCCTTTATTTTTTTAACAACTAAGTGCAAGTTATCTACAGCTGTAACTTGAACTACATCTCCAGTAACAAGTGTCTCTTTTGAGCGCACTTGCCAGCATTCCCCATGAATGCGTACTCGAACTAAATCCTCATCTATCGTAATGGTTCCAGTTTGATCGATCAAGGCGGTTTCACCAATAACAGATTTTCTACGATGCACCCGAACCACTATCGTAAAAATAAGTGCAAATAAAGCAAGCATGACTATAGTGGTGGCAATAATTAGCGGCATCGCAATTCGATAGGCAGGATCATGCTGATCTAGGAGCATAATTGACCCGATCACAAAACTAATCGTGCCACACAGTGCCAAAACTCCAAAACTGGTGACAAAAAGCTCTGCTACAAAGAGCAATAGTCCAAAACCGATTAAGGATAACCCTACATAACTTATGGGTAAAAGTTGCATTGCATACAAACCAACAAGCAAACTAACAATGCCTAAAAGGCCAGGTAATAAGAGCCCTGGGTGGGTAATTTCAATCACCACAGCCCAAAAGCCAACAATTAAGAGTAAATATGCAATATTAGGGTTGGTGATGGTTTCTAAAAAGCGAATTCGCCAGGTTTTGGCATAGGTTTCTATTTTAGGGTTGGGGGTGGTAAAGGTTTGTGGTTTTTCTTTTAAATAATAAGTGCGGTTTTGTGCCTTTTCAAGCGCTTGCTGTGGATTGTCAGCTATAAAGTTAATGACGCCTTGCTCAAGGGCACTTTGTGCAGTAATACTCGCACCTTCTAAGACCGCAGCTTTGGCAAAATCTACATTACGATGATTGGTTTGTGCCAGTGCCACAATGCTGGCTGTGGCATCTTGCTGGGCTTTATTCATTTGTGGGCTAAGCTTTTTGTCTCCTAGGGCGCCAGAAATGCCAACTGCAACCGGGGTTGCTGCACCAAGGTTGCTTGCTGGAGCCATAGCGGCAAGATGGGAGGCATAGAGAATAAAGGTGCCAGCGCTTGCAGCACGCGCTCCTTTGGGATAAACAAATCCAAGTACGGGAATATTGCTTGCTAAAATAGTTTGATTAATATCACGCATCGATGTGGCTAAGCCGCCAGGGGTATTAATAGTTAATAAGATTGCAGAGGCATTTTCTTGCTGCGCATAGCGCATGCCTTCTTGCACATAGGTGCTGGTGGCAGGGCCTATGGCGGTGTTGATATCAATTTGCACTACTTTTGCATCTTGTGCAAAACCTAAAGAAAACATAAGAAACAAAGAAATGATTGAAAGAATAAAAGTACGCATTAAAAAGCACCTATCAGATTATAGTGTAGAAAGTATATCTCAGAATAAAATTCAAAACTAGCCTGGACATTTTAGGTGATTGTAAAGATGGGCTTGATTGAATTACAATATCAAAATCATAAACTTAGTGTAAAGGCACGGCCCTTACTTAAAAAGCATATTTTGGATGAATTTCAATCAGCAATGCATAAGTGTGATGTAAAAACTAAACTTTGTTTGCTTCAGGGATTATTTCCGTGCCATAAATTTTAACTTTAAAAAAGCGTAGTATATCTATGGCAAGATTTGAGCCAATGTCAGAGTTTTGGATTTGCTGTTCTAATGCAGTTTGTAATTGCGCGATGGTCTTATCTTGGGGAGCTTGCAGATCAACATGTAAGGTATAATCTTTTGGCTTTGCTAAAATGGCTTTTGCCGAGGGTTGATAATGGTTTGGGCCCAGTGGTGCAAGGGTTGTGTCAATGGCTTGCTGCCACATTAATTGTGCTTGGTGTATGCTGGTTTTATCGGTGGTTTTTGCACCACTTAAAACCGCAATCATTGCATCTATTAAGCCATCGTCACGATATTGAATTTTGAGGCTGCGTGGCTGGATGTTTGACCAACTAATAGTATTCCCTTTGTTAAAAAGCATAGGCCCAAGCCAATTACTATCGAGGTTTTTTACGTTCAAAAGCGCATGAAGCGTACCAAGATGCTCAAGCGATGCACTGCAAGAGAAAAGCAAGGCGGTGTTTTTTTGCAAATCTTGCGCACAAGAAAGAGAGAAGAGATCATGGTCCTTGAGGATTTTTTTTGCCATGGTCTCGGGTATAAGCGCTTTAAGTGGGTTGTTGTCATGGTGGATTTTTTGCTCTATTTCAAAAGACAGTTGCGTGTTTTGAACCTTGGGGCCAAGAATTGCCAGTAAGCCTTGCTCAATGGAGGCATCTTGAGGGATGGTTAGTTGGCTATAGCGGCTGTTAAAAGCAAGTTTGGTATTTTGTACTTTGGTATGGAGTGTTATATCCAAATTTTTACTATCACTTTGGTAATTAAAGGATCCAGATAGCTTAAGCGCGTCTGAATGCTTTTGAGCAAGCCATGCATTAAATTCGGAAAGATATTCAGGCGCAATATAAACCGATTGGCTTGTCGTGATCTGTTTTTTAGTGTCATTGTCTATAATGGTAATAGAGAGGTTGTGATAACCTGGAGGGAGGTATTTAAGAGGGATTTGATGGGAGCCGGCTGGAAGTTGGATCATCATTTGTGCCGTATTGGCTATGCTTATTTTAACGGTAGAGGGGTGGGTGAGAAAAATCGGCATGGGCTTGGTTTTGTTTTCTTGATCCATGTATTGATGCAGCAAGGGCATGGATATAGACAAATTTGAAAAGCTTATGTTAAAGCCATTGCGTTTTTGCACACTAAGCTTGGCTATTTGTATCTCTGTAGGAGCATCTTTGATGGCAATGCGCACATCCTTAAGGCTTATCTTTTTATGCCATAGTGCATCCCAAGGGTCTTCAATATCTTTATAATGGATGTGTTCTATTGCGCTATTGTGCTGCAAAAGGCTTGCAATGCTTTGGTCTATGTCACGCTTAAGGTTTTTTTGAAGGATCATTTGGCTAACATAGTAGCCGCTAAAAAGGATAACAAAGGTGCAAAGGATAAAAAAGAGTTGCTTTATGGGTTTGCTTTTTAGCATCATTAGATTAGAATAGGAGCCATCTTGTTATTATAACAAAAAAAGCCTATTGTGGTAGCTGCAACAGGCATTTTTTTCAAAAGGAGTATTATGCGCTTTGGCCTGGCATTATTTATTGGAATGCGCTATACCCGATCCAAGCGTTCTAATCACTTTATTTCCTTTATCAGCCTTATTTCTACTTTAGGTATTGCCTTGGGTGTGATGGTGCTTATTACTGTTTTATCAGTGATGAATGGTTTTGATCATGAAATTAAATCGCGTATTTTAAATATGGTTCCGCCAGTTACGGTTCAGGGCTTAGATGGTCCGCTTCAAGCACAAAAACAATTGGATGAAACTATCCTAAAAACACCTGGGGTTACCGCCATGGCGCCCTTTGTGCAAACCCAGGGGATGATTCAATACCAAGGTCAAAGCGGCTATATTTTACTGCAAGGGATAGACCCGGCTTTACAAAGCAAAGTTTCTCCTATTGCTTCAAAGATGGTGCGTGGGTCCTTGACGGATTTAAAACCGGGCGAGTTTGGTATTTTAATTGGTGCTGATAAAGCGCAGCAAATGGGAATTGTGGTGGGGGATAAAATTACTGTGATGGTTCCCAAAATCTCTATGACTCCAATAGGCTCGGTGCCGCGTTTAAAACAATTTGTGGTAAAGGGCATTTTTAAAACTGGCTATACCTATGATAATACCTATGCACTTATCGATCTCAAAGATGCGCAAACTTTACTACAACTGCAAAATACTTTTAATGGTTATGAGTTGAAAGTAGAGGATTTATATCGCGCGCCATACATAGCAAATCTTTTAAATCAACGTTTACCTTTTTCTTATCAGAGTTTTGATTGGACACAGCAAAACCCTAACTTTTTTAAAGCCTTGCAAATGGAAAAAACCATGATGTTTTTAATCTTGATTTTGATTATTGCCGTTGCGGCGTTTAATTTACTCTCCTCATTGGTGATGATGGTAACGGATAAGCGTGGTGAAATTGCTATATTACGCACGCTTGGGGCTAAAACGGGCACCATTATGCGTGTTTTTGTAGTGCAGGGCATGATGACAGGCTGTATTGGCATACTTTTTGGGGTGGGTTTAGGGATTGCATTATCTTTACATGTAACGGAAATAGTTGCTTGGCTGCAACATCTTTTGGGAGTGCAGTTTCTTAGTGCAAATGTCTACTATATCGATTTTGTGCCTTCTTTGCTGATTCCAACAGATATCGTTAAGATTATTGCGGTTGCTTTGGGCTTATGTGTAGTGGCAACCTTATACCCTGCTTGGCAGGCATCACGTGTTTTACCAGCAGAGGCTTTACGTTATGAATAATACGCCCGTTTTACAAGCTCATGCTTTAAGTAAAACCTTTATGGAGGGTAAAATTAAAACCCCGGTTTTGCATGCAGTAGATTTTAGCGTGTACAAAGGTCAAAGCGTTGCCATTATGGGCAGTTCTGGTTCTGGAAAAACGACTTTGTTGCAGCTTTTAGCAGGCTTAGATGCGCCTAGTAGTGGCAAGGTGGAGTTGTTGGGTAAGCCCTTTTCTAGTTTGGATGCTAATGCCCGAGGCGCCATGCGTAATGCGCATATGGGTTTTGTGTATCAGTTTCATCATTTATTGCCAGAGTTTAGCAGTTTGGAAAATGTGATGATGCCTCTTTTAATTGCCGGGGTTTCTAAAAAAGTTGCTAAAGAAAAGGCTATGGCGCTTATTGAACAAGTTGGACTTGTGGATCGTTACCATCATCGCCCAGGGATGCTCTCAGGTGGCGAGCGTCAACGTATTGCCATTGCGCGCGCGATGGTGATGGATGTGGATTGTATTTTAGCTGATGAGCCAACGGGTAATCTTGATAGCCATAATTGTGAACGCGTGATAGACTTGATGCTTTCATTATCGCAACAACATCAAGTGGCACTTATTTTAGTCACCCATGACCAAAGCTTAGCGTCCAAAATGCAGCAGCAGTATCGAATGGTTGATGGCGTGTTACATGTAAAAGGAGAAAACAATGTTTAAAGTGGTAAGTACTTGGTATGAAAGACAATTTTCTGATCCAGAAGCGTGTATTTTACTATTAGCTATAGTGTTAAGCGCAGTGGTGCTGTATTTTTTTGGCGCTATTTTGGCGCCCTTAATTGCATCAGTCATTTTCGCGTATTTGCTAGATACTGTGGTGGTAGCCTTAAGCAAATATACAAAGCTGCCGCGCATCTTGAGTTTGGCGATCGTGTTTTTAGTGTTTTTGGGTGCATTTATAAGTGCGTTTGTTTGGTTATTACCTTTACTTTCTAAGCAGATTGCACAATTAGCCTCGGAGCTCCCCAACTTAATGGCTAAATTACACAATGTGATTAGAAGTCAGCAGCATCTGCATCCAGAGTTCTTAACTAAGGATATGGCTGATGAGGTTATTGGTTATACTAGTATTTCCCAGGATAAAATTGCGCATTTTGGTGGTGCTGTTTTTAACTTCTCGCTCAAGACTATTTCAAGTGTTATTACGGTTGCGGTATATCTTGTTTTAGTGCCGTTTTTGGTTTTTTTCTTTTTAAAAGATAAAGATTTAATGTTGGTGTGTTTTCATAAAATGCTTCCTAGTAGTAACCGTGGCTTGCTTGATCATGTTGGCAGGGAAATGGAGAATCAAGTCGGTAATTATGTCAAAGGTAAGGCGATTGAAATTCTTATTGTTGGTTTAGCGGCATATGCGGTATTTGCTTATTTTGGATTGCACTATGCTTCTCTTTTAGCGGTTTTTGTTGGATTTTCGGTGCTGATTCCTTATGTTGGTATGGTGGTGGTGACGGTTCCTGTGGTATTAATTGGTTTAGGTCAGTTTGGCTTAAGTAATACTTTTTGGTTAATGATTTTGGGCTATAGTATTGTCCAGGCAGTAGATGGCAATATATTAGTACCTTTAATCTACGCAGAAACGGTTAATATTCATCCAGCAGCCATTATTGCTGCGGTGGTGATATTTGGAGGATTGTGGGGTTTTTGGGGCTTGTTCTTTGCGATTCCTTTAGCGACTTTGGTTAAAGCAGTATTTGGTGCTTGGTACAAACACGGGGCTTAAAAGAAAATCAAATAGATCAGAACAAAAAGTGCCGTGAGATTGTTTTTTTGGTTTATTTCAGGGCTTTTTCTAGGTCTGTGCTAAAGTCTTTTTTAAAGGTTTTTGCAGCAGCTTTTTTCATCCAAAAACGCAGGATAACTTCTTTATTAGACGCATTAAATTCAATTTGTGGTGCTTGGGGTTTGGTTTCTATTAAAGGGTTTTCTAAAAGGGGCGCAATTTTTTCTTTAGCGGCATCAAAGGAAAGATCTTTTAGGGGCGTGCTTTTAATTTCTATTAATTTAAACCCGCTTTTGCTGTAATTAATGAGGTTGCCACTGATAATTTTATCATTTGGCATCATCACGTTGAATTGATCAAATTGTAAAAAGTGGGTGTGGAGTAAATTAACATCTAGCACGGTTCCTGAAATGCCATTAACACAAATGGCATCGCCTATTTTGTAGGGTCTAAAGAGTAGAATAAGTATGCCGCTGGTGATATTGGTGATGGATTTTTGTAAAGATAATCCAATGGCAAGGGCAGAGGCGGCAACAATTGCGGTAAAAGAGGTCATAGGGACGCCAAGCTTGCTCAATGCTGAAATAAGGGTTAATACTAAAATGAGGACGTAGCTGATATTAGCTACAAAGATAGTGAGTGTAGGATCAGAGAGTTTTTTAGCAATTTTTTTTGTAAGCAATGCTTTGGTGATTTTAGCCACAATAAGACCAATGATAAAAATAGTCAGTGCAGAGAGAAGTTTAGGGCCAAATGTTTCGATAAAACCAAGTGTTTTTTCTGTTAATATGTTGTAGTCCATAGTTTTTTATCCAAAATAAATATCTTACTATCATAATTTAGATAAGGCTGCCTTACAAGCGCTTTTATCCATAATAGTAATGAGAGATTTTACGCACGCAAAAAAGTTCTTAATTTTTTGATATCTCAATATTTTGCTCTACCCTTAATATATCCAAGTAAAAACAAAGGTGGAGCGTGGATTTTGGCTAATAGTTTATTATTCTTAGATCAAGACATTTTATTACCTTATCGTAACCCCAGTGCGTGCACTGAAACTACTGCAGAGCAAATGGAAAAATCCGTTGCTATGCTTGCTGATATTATAGGCGAGGATTTTTTCACTAACATGATTTGTAGTGGCAATTTCACAGGCGAACCCACTAATATTTTAGTAAGAATGTTAGCCATATTTAATACTACCTTGTTGAGTTTTTTCTTAATTATTTTTGCAATTGTGGTATTTATGAGTGTCTTAAGCAGCGCTCAAGAAGGTTCGCTTACTAAGGGCGGTGTTGGCACAGCTCATTATATCATCCGTTTGATTATTGGCCCGATGCTTGCAGTGCCGATAAACAATGGCTTATGTTTGATTCAATTTTTAATTTTATATGTCGTATTAATTGGCATTCAAATGGCAACTAATGTTTGGCAAAAAACCATTGCCGATATTAGTGTTGGCTTTAGTACAACCTTGCCTGCTAGTTTTGTAGAAAATTACAAAGGGGTGATGAAAAAAGGCCTGGTATATACTGCTGCAGACTATATTGCTCGTTCTATTAGTTATCCTCAAAATATGAGTATGATGACGTTAAATGATCCACATCCGCTTGATGTTGAATATTGGAACCCAGGGGAAGCTTTTAGCCCATTTTACCACAAGATGAATATGAAAAATTTAAATATAGACGGTATGGGTGAGGGTAAAGTAATAAGTATTAGTGATAGCTTGGGGCTAAAAAGAGATCTAGGCTACTTTTTTTGTTTATTACATTATAATCTTAACAACCAGGAAAATCTTAATAATCATTATAAAGTAAAGCGCTCAGAGGGAAAATTGCAGGAACCGTCTGAAGGGACGTCGAGCCAGAGTAAACCTATAAAAATTCTTAAGGATGAAGTAAAACGAACAAAAGAGTTGTTTTATGGTGGTAGCGGTAGTAGTGCGGAAATTTGTTTTAATGAGGTTCAGAAAGATGTTCAGATTATTCATCAGCCTATTGAGGCGGTGTACCCTCAAGACCAGCTGACTGATCCATCGACCGGACCCGGGGTAGGGGGTGAGTTCTTGGGCCCAGATCATCAAATTATAATGAAAACCGATGAAGATGAGATAACGCTATTGGGGAAGAAACATAGTGAAGGTGATTTTATTGTTTGGATGTATTTCAAATATGCACCAAGTTTCTATTTTGCTATCGATAGTCCTGAGGATAATCCTAGAAACAGTTGTTTTTCCGGTTCTACAGATCCGGTTATTGGGGGTGTGTTATTTTACAATTGTGATGGAGCAGCAAACATTAAGGAGGCAAAATTTAAATCAGGCTCGAAAAATGCATCTTTTGACTTCAATTATG
>CACEWE010000017.1 GCA_902563055.1 uncultured Gammaproteobacteria bacterium
ATCACCAAAACTAAAATTACCCAGCATTTCAAAAAATGTATGATGTCGTGTCGTATAGCCAACTTGATCTAAATCATTGTGCTTACCTCCAGCACGCACACAGGCCTGCACAGAAGCTGCTGTCTTAAAAGACGGCTGGGCTTGGCCAATAAAATAATCTTTAAACTGCACCATGCCGGCATTAACAAACAATAAGCTAGGATCATCTGGAACCAGGGAACTACTGGGCACCACGTGGTGCTTGCTCTGTTGAAAAAAAGCGCAAAACTGTTCTCGAATTGCTTGTGATGTCCACTTCATAATTTATTCCTCTAAACTTACTTTTAACACGCGTTGAATTTGCGAAAAATCAAATCCTCGACCTTTTAAATACGCGATATGTTTCTGTTTGGTCGTCACATTTTCAATAGGCTTGTTTTTAAAATGTTTTTTATATTGGCCAAGGGCTATAGCATCAAAATCTATCTCCGCCTCTTCAAGCGCCATCTCGATAATAGACGAATCTACCCCACGACTCATAAGCTCATGGGCAATGCGCGCTCGTCCATAACCGCCCTGAGCTCGGTGACGAATCAAAACCTCTGAAAAACGATGATCACTTTGCAGGCCCTGCTTTTGTAAGTCTTCAATTACAGCATCAATAATAGTTTGATGCTCTTTAAAACGCATTGCAAGACGCTCACTAAGCTCCACAGCAGCGTATTCACGCCTGGTGAGAAAATCTAAGGCTTTATTTTTGATAAGAGTATGTACTTGAGATGATTCTTGGGTGTCCATTAGGCCTCTGCATAATCTTTTGGTGCAGCAACTTTATCTGCATCTTGTTTGGCACTTTTGCGCTGCGATTCATCTTCTGCAGCGTTGATATCAATACTAGAATCTAAGGCTCCCTGCGGCACTCCTTCAAAATAGTGGGCATTAGGCTGCAAGAAAGATTGTTTGTAAGAACCTTTGTTTAAGTCAGAGGCCCCATCAACCACATGATCGTAAATAGCCTGATAACCACGATTCATCTGCGAAACCATTTGCGCTGTTTTGGATAGGTGCTCGCCGACTTGTTCTTGATAGGCATGATAGTCTTGTTTGACCTTGTTAAAATCACGCTTCAATGCCGCTTCACGACGACCATTTTTAGAAAAAAGATAAAAAAAGCCTATGCCAATTAATATGCCTAATATTAAACCCGCCAACAACATTAACCAATCTACTACCACGCGCCTTACTCCTTCTTGTCAAATAAAAATTCCAGTATAACGCAAATCCATGCTAATTGGAAAGGCAAACGCACTCTCAAAATGCTATAACTTTTATTGACCTGGAGTATTCTCCTTGAGCACCTGTTTCTCTTGCGTCTTAGACTGCACATTGCCATGATTCTTTTGAAATACTTGCGCATTTTTTGGCTCTTTGTCCATCTTGAACTGTAGGCGCCTTTCACCTGACCCTTCACTTGGACTTGAATCACTACCACTTTGGTAATCTTGATCTTGCTTATTCGCTCCGATTTCACACCAAATATTGACCTTATTTTTATTATCTGACGAAGGAGAGCCATTCTCACTGAAACCATCAGAAGAAGAATCACTTAAGTTTACATACGAATAATCAGGGGTTACATGATATCCCCTTTTAGATTCCAGCGAAGCCTTGTTAGGCACTTGATCTTGGTGATTATCGTAGAACGATGGATCAAAACACGGCACATTACTATCGCCACCTGTTTGCTTCTCTTTCTCTAGAGGTAAATCAGAGATACCTGCTTCCTCTTTTACTTGAGGTAAATCATAGATACCTGGCTCCTCTTTTAGACGTTTATGACCTTCCTTTGTGCTAACATTTCCCATAGACTACCCCCATTCATTTTTTAAAAGATAACTTTCAGCATAAGCTATCTTTCACATTGAAACAAGGGATAAATCATAAAAATAGCTTAATGATTCTATTTACTTAGCCACCAGCAGCAATATGGTTACCTGCTCTTGTCTCTGCATCCTGATTTACATGATAAAAAGATGACTGCGAATCATCTTGCTTTTCTTGATTCAAATTACGTTTATGCGCATTGCACACACATAAGCCTGAGACAATTGAAGCATGTGGAGCATATGGAGCATCTGGAGCATCTGGAGCATAGGATATATTTTGAGTATCTTCAGGCTCTAGATACTTTTCCACAAAAACATTAAACTGCTCAATAGACAAGGACTGAGAATCTATATGCAAAGATAATTCATTTTGCAAAGCATCAAAAAGACCCTCTGCCTGAGGTAAAGCAATCCCATAAGCTTCTGCAAACTGACCCACAATAATGGCTCTTTCATTGGATAAGTTTTGAGGATTATTAAAACAATATCTATAATAAAACTCAAACGCTCTTTCTACTTCTAATTTTTTTTCTAATGTTTCTTCTAATTTTTTCTGCAAAGCTTGCCATTTTTTTTGGAACTCCGCACGTGTTCTAGGAGTTAACGTACAGGCATCTCCTTCTTCCATAAAATCCATAAAATCCCCCAATTATCATCAAAAAAAACATTATAACATATTGTTAAAAAAATGTAAAGTTAAATTTAAAAAAGCCACAACTAGATAATTCACACTACCTTAAGCTGCTATTTGTGGTGAAAAAGCAGATACAGCTAACCCTTGACGAAGGGATATCGAGTAATCACGTAAAATATCCAACTTATATTATAAAACACTCCTCACCGCCTTGCATTGCAGCACATTCCTCTCCTACAATAACCTATCGCTTAGTTTATAAAGCAAGCCCTAGATGAAAATTATAGCCATTCCTGCCTTCTCTGATAATTATATCTGGGCCCTCATAAACCCAGACAATCAAAAGCTTGTGGTAGTGGACCCAGGTGAGAGTGATGCGGTAAAAGCCTTTATCACACAGCATAAACTTGAGCTTTGTGCTATTTTAATTACCCACCACCACTATGATCACACCGGCGGGGTTGCAGATTTAAAAACCCAATTTAACTGCCGTGTCTATGGCCCCAACAACCCAAAAATATCAGGCATAGATCATTATCTTCAAGACCAAGATACCTTTAAAATTGCCGAACTTGATAAAGAATTTACTATTTTCAGCACCCCAGGCCATACGCTCGATCATATTTGCTACTATAGCCTAGGCTATCTTTTTTGTGGCGATACGCTTTTTTCCGCAGGGTGTGGCCGTTTATTTGAAGGGACGAGCAAACAAATGTATCACTCCCTTGCAAAGCTCCAAGCCCTCCCTAAAGATACCAAAATCTACTGCGCCCATGAATATACACTCGATAATCTCCGCTTTGCCGCAAGTATTGGCTTTAATAAAAACGCGGTTCTGCAAAAAATCGCCAAGATTGAGGGACAGTTAGCCTGCAAGCAAGCCTCCCTACCCTCAATCCTTGCAGACGAGCACCAATACAATGTTTTTTTAATGTGTAACAACCCGGACTTTCAAGACCATATTGCGCACAAGTTTCAAAAAAATTGCCAAAACGATCCCATCGCCACCTTTACCATCGTACGCCAGATGAAAGACCAATTCTAGAGCTTATGAAGCCGTAGCATTAGACGCTCCTCCAGGAGACACTGCACTAGAAATCCCCCAGCCTGCAAGTGGCAAGACAACAAAAGCACCAGCAGTATACAACAAAGGAATCACTTTGCTCTCCTGAGCCTTCTTGCCTAAGTACTGTGCACCTTTAATAGGTAACTTTCGCAAACATGGCGTCGGATACCAAATCATAATCCCTAACACATTAAACAAAAGATGGGATAAGGCGGTTTGCAAAGCTTGTTTTGCATTACTCGTTGCTACCATTGCTGCCATCAAACCGGTAATGCACGTTCCAACATTCGCACCCAAAGTCAATGGATACATTTCTTCAAGTGTAATAACACCCTCTGCAACCAAAGGTGTTAAGGTTGAAGTTGTTATTGAACTTGACTGAACAGCTATTGTAAAACCACAGCCGACAAGCATAGTCATATAGTCATTATACTTTAATGCCTTTTGCAACTTTCTGGTCATTTTTCCTCGAATTAAAAAATGCAGGCTCCTTACAACTGAATATAAACAAGCACATAGTGCAATCACTGAAAAACCTACACTAAGTGATCCTGCAGCAGCATCAGACAAGCCCATTTCAAAAAGCAAACCAGACTTAAGCAAAGGTGCCTCACAATCAATCTCCTGTGTTCCATTCACCATTTGATTGCACGCATCACTAGCAATGGCCTTTAGAATATCTTTATCTATTTTCGCCACCAAGCCCGCAACAGGCTTTACAGAAGCTGAAACCGGATTCCACATGCCTTCACAGTCCCCCTGACAGTCTTTAACATTAACCGTCATTGCCGCAGTTATCCATACAAAAGGATTACTTAGCATATGAATGGGCAAAAGGACTGCAACATTTAAAAAATTAAATAAATCATGAACCGTTGCACCAGCAATAGCCCTACCAAAATCTTTTTGTTCGCGACTATGTAAAAATGCCACAAGGGTATTAGTGATCGTAGTACCAATATTGGCACCCATTACCATTGCAACTGCAATTTTAACACTCAACTCTCCAGAAGCAACAGCCGTTACTATCAAAGAAGTGCTTGTTGAAGAACTTTGCACTAAAATAGTTGCCAAAATACCTAAACATACCCCTGCAAAAGGATTATCAGCCACATCAAACATTTTAGCAGAATCTTTCCCACCAAGAAGTTTAAACCCTGTTCCTAAAACCTTTAAACTCAAAAAGAAGCCCCACAATAAAGCTGGAACTGCTGCTGTAACAAATTTTCTTTTCCAATGCCATCCAGACAAATCCCAAAAAAACTCATGGACCCTGGGATATGAGCGAGATAAACCACAAGACCAGCGCTGAACAAACAATTCCCTCCATTCTTTACTTGGATTATAGGGCGCATCAACCAACCAAGAATTTCGATCAATCTCCAAAGACTGAGTATTTTCTTCCTCTGCCTTTGAAACCCCAGAGGTTTCTTCCACAACCCCCTTAGAGCTGGGCTCATCAGATGCAGACTTTTCTTCCCCAGCCTTTTGAGGAACTGATTGCTCTTCCCGCCTTGGATCTGCAACCACGACTTCAATCTTACCATCATTCCCCATCACTTGAACTGTACTACTTTTATTTTCACTCTTACTGAACATTTTAAACTCCTCCCAAAGATAAAAAATGCGATTCTAAAAGCAACAAAAACCTATGTCAATGGCTTTTTTACAGGTTTTTACCCCCCCCAAAAAAGAAAAAAAGGCTTACACAAAAAAGCACGGCAATATTTCTCAAACAAAATAAAGTAAGCAATAAATATTACAGCAAGGAAATAATATAAAAAAACATATTACAATAAAGCGAAAACCAAATGTGTTTTACCAAAAAAAATAAGGGACCATGCCTAAGAACGCACCATTTTTTGTTTTTTACGCCAACTGCCTCTTTTTAACCACTCCCCTGGCCACCCTCAATCGCACATAAGCAAAAGATAGTTTTTTTGCTTTTTACCTATCTCTTTTATTCTTGTCATCAAATGGTCATATTTGCTTTTTATACTTTGCACGAATCACAAATGAAATGAAATAAAACAGGAGAAAATAAATAATGCAAGAAACGATACCCCTTAACAGTATTCACACTGAAGATGAAGCCCCTATCAACAAAGGGCATTTTAAAATGATTATCACCGCAGGAATGGGATTTTTTACCGATGCCTATGACCTGTTTATTATTGGCGTTGTTACCGCCATTCTTTCACCACTATGGCACTTAAGCCCCTACCAAATAGGACTACTTAATGGCGCGTCCCTACTCTCGGCGGCTTTTGGCGCGATACTTTTTGGCGCCTTGTCCGATCGCTTTGGCCGCAAAAAACTCTACGGCAGCGAAATTATTATTATGGTCATAGGCGCAATCGCCTCCGCTTGTGCAGGAAACTTTATAAGTCTCTTAATTGCCAGAACTATTTTGGGCTTTGGCATTGGCGGTGATTATCCCACCAGCGCAGTGATTGCTGCAGAAGGGGCTAATCGTAAAAACCGCGGCTTTATTGTCCTATTAGTTTTTGCTATGCAAGCGCTAGGCTTAATTGTCGGCCCCTTAATTGCCGCACTACTTTTAAGCTTACACATCCCACACGATATGCTTTGGCGCATCATGCTAGGCCTGGGCGCGATCTTTTCTTTCTACGTTTACTTTCTTCGCCGCAAACTTAAAGAAAGCAAACGCTTTTTGGCTTTAGAAAATGCCCCTATAGAAGTAGGATGCGCAGCAAGTTACTATGCTGGCTACCGCAGCAAAAAAAATGCACACGCCAGGCGCAAAAGAACACTTGGCAAACATTATAAGAAACTTATAGGCACCGCAGGTTCCTGGTTTTGTTTAGATGTAGCCCTTTATGGCAACGGCGTATCATCGATGTTAATTCTTAATACCCTTGCGCCACACGCCTCCATACTCAAACATACCCTTACCGCTATGCTTGTTTTTATCGCCTTTGCCGCTCCTGGCTATGCACTATCGGCCTGCTTAGTAGATAAAATCGGTAGAAAACGCCTGCAAACAATAGGGTTTATAATGATGACACTGTGCTATTTAAGCATTGCCTGCCTTAGCAATATCGCAGCCCATCCGGCAATTTTCACATTACTATTTGGCCTAAGCTTCTTATTTATAAACTTTGGTCCCAATGCCACGACCTTTTTAATCCCGGCTGAAATCTTCCCCACCTCCATTCGCGCCAGCGCCCATGGCTTTAGTGCAGCAATGGGTAAACTAGGTGCTTTTATTGGAGCCTTATCCCTACCTATTCTTAGCGCTAGCTTAGGACTACCATTTATGTTTATAATAGTGGCACTGTTTTGTATCCTTGGCTTAGCCTGCACCTTTTTGGTACCTGAAATGAAACAACAAGCTTTAAAGCAAACATAAAAATGCTTTTAGGCAAATAAGGAAAAACACATGAATCATCAAGCAAAAACCATTTTAATAGTTGAAGATGAAGTGGCGATCAATGATATGATCGCCTTTCACTTACAACAACACGACTATAAAATTTATCAAGCATATACCCTAAAATCAGCAGAAAATCATCTTAAAAACTATAACATTGACCTGGTTCTGCTTGACTGGATGCTCCCTGATGAAGCAGGCATCAGCTTGTTAAAAAAATATAAGAGCCACCAGCAACTTTATCACATTCCAATTATCCTCCTTACAGCAAAAGCAGAAGAACATCACAAAATACAAGGTTTGGAGTTAGGCGCAGATGACTATATTACCAAACCCTTTTCACCCAAAGAACTGATTCTACGCATTGCAATGATTTTTCGTCGCACTATTGCAAATACCATAGAAGATAAAATATATTTCCAGCAGCTGTGCCTTTGCCCTAAAAGCCAACAAGCCTGGATCAAAGAAGAACCAATCGCTATAAGTAAAAGCTGTTTTAAATTACTTTATTTCTTCCTCGCCCATCAAAATCAAATATTTAACCGGGAAACGCTATTAAATAGAGTTTGGGGTAGAAATGTATTTGTGGAAGACAGAAGCGTAGATGCCCAAGTTAAAAGATTAAGAGCACTCTTAAAACCATATCACTATGACCAATATATAAAAACCATTCGGTCACTAGGCTACCAATTTATAAGTGAAACCGCATGAATACTATCGATTTAGAAAATGCAAGCAAGCAAGAAATTCAAACTCATATTCAAAAGCTTGAAAAAATACGCAGTGACTTTGTCAGTAATATCTCTCATGAACTACGCACCCCCTTAACCGTCATGATTGGTTATTTAGAATCCCTCGCACAAGACACCGCACTTGAAAAGCCTTACCAAAACATCATGCAGACCATGTATACCCACGCCCAAAGAATGCAACATATTGTCGAGGATCTTCTCCACCTAAGTGCAATAGAGGCCCAAGAATATCAAGAAAAAGCATTTGAGATGGTTGATATGCACGCTTTAATCAAGGACTACTTAGCATCGATTACACCAATGATTGAAAAAAAACAACACAAGATAGTGCTAAACTTATCCTCACATCAAAAAATATTCGGCGACAAAAAACAACTGGTCTCTTTAATTCAAAACCTTATCACTAACGCCATTGCCTACACTCCAGAAGCAGGGACCATTTCCGTTTCCTACCAAGAAGATGGCAATGCACTTTCCTTTAGCGTCGAAGATACCGGCATTGGTATTGCCAAAGAACATCTTGCACGCATTACTGAGCGCTTTTATCGCATTGACAAACACCGCTCACGAGATAGTGGCGGAACAGGTCTTGGCCTTGCTATTATTAAACACATTATGATTGTACACCATGGCCAACTTAAAATTCACAGCACCCTGGGGAAGGGAAGTTGCTTTCGCTGTGTCTTTAAAAAAGAAAAAACTATCCAAACTGATAAAAAAATGTTAGGATCCTAGAAATTTTTACAGCATAAAACTATTCATGGGCTATTTAATCAAGCGTATACAGCAATCTTTTATTGCAACTATACTTGGATTTTTACTACTTTCTCTTCTGCTTAGCAGCTGTGAAACCAAGGCACCGCCTAATATAAACAATGCTTGCTCGATCTTTCAACGTAACCCCTCCTGGTATTTTGCTTCTAAAAAAACCAGAGAACGCTGGGGTGTGCCTATTTCAGTGCAAATGGCGCTCATCAAATATGAATCCCACTTTAGAGCCACCGCAAAGCCACCACGCCGTGAACTTTTTGGGATGATTCCCTGGAAACGCCAAACAACCGCCTATGGCTATGCTCAAGCCATCGATAGCACCTGGAACCAGTACCGCAAAGAAAGTGGTAATCTTGGCGCCAATCGTGATATCTACAAAGACGCAACGGATTTTGTCGGCTGGTATGGCTATAAAGCGCATAAAAGTGCTGGCGTTAAACGAACGGACGCCTATAGTTTGTACCTTGCCTACCATGAAGGCATCAGCGGCTATAAAAGAAAATCCTATCAAAATAAAGCTTGGCTGATTAAAACTGCTCAAAAAGTTCAATTTGCCGCCAATCAATACCGCAATCAAATTTTGTCTTGTGAGAAAAACATTACCCGTCCGAGCATCTGGAATCTATGGCAAGGCTAAAAACCCTAGCTTCATTTCTTTTCCTTTTTTTGCAGCGTTGAAACACTCAAACGCTTTTGAAAATTTTGCTCATAAGCCTGGGCAAGTTCTTTATTATCAATAATAAGCATGTTCTCAGCATTTTTCACTTGTGCAGCCTTAGTAAAATTAAAAGATCCAGTTTCAACCTCTTTATGATCAATAATCATAACTTTGTTGTGGGCAATGTTTAAACGATAATCTTTATAAACAGGCAAATGATTTTTTATCATATAGGGAACAAAGCTAAAATATTTTGATTTGAAATTGCTTTTATCCGCAATCACCCGCACCTTCACGCCACGGTCATAAGCTCTTTTTAAAGCTGATGCAATCGGGTATGAAGTAAAACTATATACCTGAACATCAATGCTCTCTTTAGCCTTTTTAATATGATCAACCAGTAAACTAGTACAGCTCCCTCCCGGGGTAAAACATAACCAGTAGGGCGTTTGATTAAATTCGCTTGCTCCAAAAAGTGGCTGGAGCATACTTATAACAATGCCAAAGAAAGCGATATTTTTTTTTATCATGCCTTGTTCTTTGTTTTAGGTGTATGCACTAAATGGGGATTTTCTGGTACTTGGTTCTTAGCGATAACTTTATCAATACTTGCTTTTAAGTCATTAAGACCCAATTGGTTATAACACTTTGATAATAAAACCAAAGCGTCATAATGCGCTGGAGCATAGGGGTAGTGAACAAGAATATCAATAGCACGATTTGCCGCAGCAACATAAGCCTCACGCTTATAATTAAACTGGGCAATGTAAAGCTGGTAGGCCGCAAAATTGTTAACTAAATACATCATTCTACGCCTTGCATCTTGTGCATAAGGACTATTGGGATAATCTTGGATTAAATTGTAAAAGCCAGTATAGGCTTTTTGGTAATTATCTGAGTTATGCTCACTCATTTTGTAAGGAAAATATTGCTGTAAAAAGCCACGACCGTCATTGAAACTAATAACCCCCATCATGTAATAGGCATAATCAACATTTTTATCGCTTGGATACAAGTTAACAAAACGCTCTGCTGCAGCAAGTGCCAAAGTAGGATCACCTTTTTCGTTATAAGCATAGATAGACTCTAGCGTTGCTTGTTTGGTATAAGGGTTAAAAGGATATTGAGAACTTAAGGATTCAAAGGCTTTTGTAGCATTAGTATAACTTGATTTTTGTAAATAGGTATGGCCTTTTGCATAAACATACTCAGGACTTAAGTTGGCATAGGGATCATCGCCCTTTGTTTTTGCGCCACACGCACCTAAGCCAAGACCCAAAAGAACCATCAAACCTATTAATAGCAAATTGTTTTTTCTCATTAGACGAACCTTACTATCCCATTTAAAACGTTTCCTATTGTAGCGATACTGCTCGCTAAAATCGAGGATTATATTTGCTTCTTTAGTAAGTTTAAGCACCACCATAAGCCCATGCTATGAGAATTGTTTTTATCAGGAATTTCTTTTATAATCGCCGCACCCTCATCCTTTTTAAAAAAACAGCATGCACAAACCCTCAACTCCCTTTTGGCAAAAACCCAGCACTTTGTTTTACTTATTTTTTGGATGCTATGTTATCGCCTGGACCCTAGCCCCTACTTTGATTCGACATGTCACCCCGATGGATGCTACTGAAGGCTCGATGTGGGCTCTTAAGATGCAATGGGGCTACCCCAGAGACCCTTGGCTCAATGCACTTTTAACAAAAATAGCCCTTTGGCTTTTTCATGATCACGACATGGGCATCTATTTTTTCTCACAACTGATGGCACTTATGGCTGCTTATGGCTGCTTTAGACTAGGACGCATTATTCTAAAAAATGATTATGCAGCGCTGATTGCTGCGGTTTCCCTCACCGCCATGCAATACTTTAATGTTGGCATTATCGACTTTAATGACAATGGATGCTTGCTGGGCTTATGGCCTATGATGTTTTACTATTTCTACCAAGCATGCCATCGCCAAAAATTCAAAGACTGGATGCTTTTAGGACTCTTTGCCGGACTTGGAGTAATGGCCAAATATTATACCCTGATACCACTATTATGTATGCTTGCTTATTTAATTTTTGAGAAAAGCAAACATGCCTTATGGAAAGATTATCGCCTCTATCTTGCCACTGCTATCATGGCATTGATGTCTCTTGGCCACATCATCTGGTTATTTAAATATGACTTTATTCCGTTTAACTTCATTTTAGGGGTCCTTAATAGAGGCGCACAGCCGAGTTTTTATCAACAACACTTTGGCTATGCCTTACATTTCACCACCAGCCAATTAGGAACCTTGTTATGTGCTGCTATACTGTATAGTTTTGCCTACTTTGGCAAAGTCAAAAAGCAAGATATAATAGGTCATAACATAATGGTTACGCCTTCAGACAAACGTTTTCTCTACTACATTGCTATTGGCCCTCTTGCGTTAACGCTTCTGGTTTCTATTTTGGTTGGTTGGCAAATTTATTCCATGTGGGGCATCCCGCTGCTGACTTTTTTTCCAATGATCTTAATAAGCCTCAAACCACCTCTCTTAAGCTTTCATAAAGTTAAAAGATGCTTAATCGCAGCATTAGTTATTATGGCTCTTATGATTACTGGCTATAGCATTTCTATTATCAGAAGCACAACTAGTTCTGCTAATTACCCAGCACGCGGCATTGCAAGGCTCCTTTCAAGCCAATGGCAACAACGATACCATCAACCCTTAGTCTATGTTGCTGGCTATAATAAACCCGTAAGCTATATGACAAGATACGCACCCTTAAGGCCCCAAGCTTTAATTGACTTTAATCCGCGACTCTCCCCGGGTATCGACATGGATGATTTTTATAAAAAAGGCGCTGCATTTATTCTGATCCCTCAAATGGAGGGCGCATCCTCTTTTGATGAGATTAAAAAGCAATTTCCCAAGCTCATCGTAACCCCATGGCAAAGCATTCCCTGGGAACGAGCTAAAAAAGACCAAAAGCCGATGCGCTTTCAAATTGGTTATTTAGCGCCCCAAAATGAAGAATAAGCCCCCAGAAAAATAAAAAAGCTCGCTATCTTCTAGGAAGATTAAGCGCAACAATTTCTAGGGGCCATGTTTTTTGAAAGCTTAAGTCCATACTACAATAAAAATTGACCACAGCATATTAATACATAAAAATAAAACATATTATTCAAAATATAGTTTTTATATTATGTGTTACGAAATGCATCGATATACTCCATCTAGTCCATTGGAGCTTGCCTACTGGGATAATTATAATCTTAATAGAATGAATACTATAAGTTTTTTGCGAGAAGATGATAACCTTCATGCCTTTCGTACCAAGCTAAATAAGGATAATGTACTTAATGATAAAATTTCAAATTTATTAATACAAAATATAGAAGATGAAAGCTGGGAAACATTAGCTCAAATAGCGCCTGAGTTGCTCTTATACGCATTTTCAAAATTACAATCAAAGGATGATCAACAAAAGAATATAATAGACTGTTTTCTGGGAAACTTTGAGGATAATGATTGTTTTAGAAACGAGACTATAACTTTATTGCAAGGAAAAGAGACCATGCTGGCTTATTTTCGCGACAAGCTAGAGAAAAATACTGATTTCAAAGACAAAATTTCAGATTTATTAATACAAAATATAACAGATGAAAGCTGGAAAACATTAGCTCAAATAGTACCTGAGTTGCTGTTGTACGCATTTGAAAATCTATCATTAGAAGAAAATAAAGATAGCATAATAGACCTGATTGGTGATGAAAAACTATTCCTTTCCAAAATGCTTGTCCGGGATTATGCCATTGAATATCTCTGCTTATTAAAAGATAAGGAAATGATAACTGCAGTAATACCTAACTTAGAAAAACCTTGTGACTCACAAAACCCTACAGGATGGCACTATCTGGCAAAATATAGAACAAAAAAATTTATTCAATTTATGGCAGAGATAGATCATCTCGACCTTATAAAATATTTTCAAGGAACGAAAGACAAACCCTCTCAAAACCCTTGGGACATTGCTGCACAAAGTAGAGGGGATGCTCTTTTAAGCGCTATGACAAAGAAACCCGAGTTTATACGGGATATACCAAAATCAACACGAGCAATATTGGCAAAAGAGCGTCCTATAACATTTCTAAAATATTTAATATCATGTAAAACAAAAGACTCTAATGAACAAAATGACTTATTTAAAACATTAGCCGCTAAAGACATGAAGCAATTGAATGTCTTTGATTATATTGCCCAAGGACTCTATAGTGCGTATCAAAAACAAATATCCTACAGCTTTACCAGAGGCTTAGATATCTTTGGATACTTTTCTTTCAAGCCCCTTCAAACTATTCTCCAAAATCTAAAGGATGCAGCGACTGATTTGAAGAATAAAGATGATGCTGCATCTTCCATACTTAATGAGCTACATAACATTGATGAAAGTGGTTCTTATAATACAGCAAATACCGCATTTACAGGACTAAGCCATCTTATTGAGGCGCTAGAGAAACAACCAGGTAACTAATTTACATTTATGACCCAAAAAGCTACAATAGGCGCTTGTTACATCAAGGACCATGCGCATGCCCTATATTTTTTCGCTTTTGTATTGCAGCTTGTTTTTTTGGGGACTCTTTAGTGCGTACCGGCTCATTTTTTTACTCCAGTATGGGCCTAAAGGGCTTTTTAGCAGCCGCCCTAATGATATTATGAAAGCTTTTGTACTCGGAGCGCGATTTGATTTAAAAAATATCGCCGTTGTAAATTTTATCCCGCTCATTGCCATCATCACTCATACCTACTGGCCTATTGCCGGAATGAAAATGGCACTAAACCTTTATTATATCGTAGCCGGAGTGATCTTTATTACCGCGATGGTGAGCGATTATTTTTATTACTCGTATTTTAATGATCGCATTAATTATCTTATTTGGGGCCTCCTTGATGATGATTTTAAAGCACTTATGATAACCATTTGGAAAGATTATCCTGTATGCAAATATCTCTTTCTTATCCTTTTGGGCCTTAGTATTTTCATTATTATTATGCTCCACCTTATTAGCCATGGCATACACCCCTCTTCAAGCCATAGACACACCATGCTGGCAGTCATTATCTTAGTGATCGTACACTTTTTATTGGCCAGAGGAACCCTAAAACATCAACCCTTATCCGTTAAACATGCTTACGTATGTAATCACACCTTTATTAACTTACTCTCACATAACCCACTATCGTTAATTTTACACATGATTAAACTAAGAAGAAAAAACAGCAAGCAAGCCTCGATCCAAACCCCCTTTGATGCTCAACTACCCAAAATTGCAAAAACCCTTGGACTGCCAACAAGCAAGACCGATAATGCATCAACTTTAATGCAAAAAAAAGCGCCCGATCATAATACAAAACTTGCCACGCCGCATGTCATTATGGTGATGATGGAAAGCTTTGGCAGCCACTTTTTTATTGAAGATAAAAACAGCCAAGCCTTACTTGGTAGCCTCAAAGCACACTTTGAGGAAGATCACCTATTTTATCGTTTTATGTCCGATGCCAATGGCACGGCTGAAAGCTTTTGTGCACTCCTTAGCAACAGCCTGATGATTCCCCATAGTAACGCCCTTACAGAAAGCCCCTTACTCCATAAAACCATAGACTCTTCCGTTGCAAAGCTTTATCAGGAACAAGGTTACACGACCAGCGCTATTTATGGTGGCAAACTTTCATGGCGCAATATTGGCCAATATCTTCAATCACAAGGTTTTGATCAAGTCATTGGCGAACACGATATTATCCAAGCACTTCAACTAGAACCAAACCTGGATACTAAAAATGAATGGGGAGTCTATGATCACCATCTTATGGACTACTTACATGCGCAATTATCAAAAGCTACCACGCCGCAGTTTATCTGCGTTTTAACTACAAGCAACCACCCGCCGTACTCCATGCCTAAATCGTTTTCCTTTGATAATAGTGCACTGGTACACAAGTATCAAAATCGCTTTATGCGCAAGGAAGAAACCCTTAAGCGCTTTAAAGTTTTTCAATATTGTAATGATGCACTAGGAAATTTTATCAGCCAAATAAAAGCAAACCCTTCTTTATCTTCAAAGTGTTTAATTGCCGCCACCGGTGACCACCCCTTCCGTGGCTATCAAATTTTTGATAAAGATGTTTTTTTAAAACATGCAGTGCCTTTTTACCTTTATGCCCCAGAAGCCTATACGCAAGCCTACCAAACTATTAATTATCAAAAATGTGGCTCACACAAAGATATCATGCCAACCTTAATTGAATTATCCCTCCCAAATGCCAACTATATAGCGATGGGTCATAATCTTCTTGATCATAAAAGCAATGCCATAGGCTTTAATTCCAATAAAGTCGCCATCAATAACGACGGGGTGGTTTTAATTGAAACCAGCGGTCCAACATACTTTACATGGGATAACTACTATACCCAATCCTGCAAAGAAAATACTAAGCTTCAAAACTTACTGGATCAATACTATGCCAGTATTGCACTTGCTAAAATGCATATAGAGGATAATATCAAAAACACCATATAGCCCCATGCATTTTCTTATTAAATGATCAGCTTAGATTCGACACTTTGCAAATCTAAAAGTCTAATTATTCGTTTAATACATTGACTTGCGTATAAAATATTGTATAATACCCAAGATTTTAACTCTTCAGGGCGGGGCGCAATTCCCCACCGGCGGTAAGTGCCAAGCACAAGCCCGCGAGCGGCGGTTTTTTACCAATGCAGATCTGGTGTAAATCCAGAGCCGACGGTCATAGTCCGGATGAAAGAAGAGCTATTGTTTTTTGCTATTTCTATGCGCGCTTTACGCATGGAACTTGCTGTACATAGCACCCTGATACAACCTAAGGATATGACTATGTATAGCGGTATCGTTCAAAATATGGCACAAGTGAATTCTATACAAGAACACCAAGGTGCAAAATCAATAACCTTCAAAACACCATTTTTACTAGATGAAGTAAAAATTGGTGATAGCATTGCCATTAATGGCGCCTGCCTTACAGCCACCACAGTAAAGGGCTATGAGTTTACTGCTGACTTAATGTATGAAACTCTCAAAAGAACCAACTTAGGGCAATTAGAAAAAAATGACAAGGTAAATATGGAGCTTCCTATGCGTCTAAGTGATCGTATTGGCGGTCATATTATTAAAGGCCATATCGAATCTACTTCTAAAATAATAAAAATTGTTGATGAAACTAATGCAAAACGTTGCTTTATAGAAATGAAGCCAGAGCTTGCTCCTTATATTATTCCTCAAGGATCTATTGCTATAGACGGCATGAGCATCACGATTATTGATGTTACCAAAGAGTATTTTTCAGTGGGGCTTATCCCCCACACGCAATCCATTACAATCGCTCAGTATTATAAAGAAGGAAAGGTCGTAAATTTAGAAAGCGATTATCTAGCCCGTTTTACTGTTAAGAATCACGAGCAAAGTTATGCCAAATAATATTCATCAAGCACTATTAGATCTACAGCAAGGTAAAATGATCATCCTTTGCGATGATGCAAAACGTGAAAACGAAGGCGACCTAGTCTTAGCGGGCTGTTTTGCAACACCTGAAAAAATTAACTTTATCAACAAACATACCTGCGGTATTATCTGCACCCCAGTAAGTGAAGCTAAAGCAGCACAAATAGGCCTTAAAAAAAGCCCAAGCATCAACCAGCCAAATTTTGAAACACCTTTTAGTCAATCTATTGATGCAATGACCAACATCAGCACAGGAGTCAGTGCTCAAGACCGTGCAACCACAATTGCTACTCTTGCTCAAGAAAGCGCTAGCGAAAAGGATTTTGCATCACCTGGACATGTCTTTCCACTTATTGCAAATCCCCTTGGTGTGTTTGCGCGACCTGGACACACTGAAGGCAGCGTTGATTTAATGCGCTTAGCCAAGCTACCTGAAACTGCAGTCATTGCTGAAATCATGCTTGAAGATGGCCAAATGGCCAAAGGTGCTGCACTTGAAGCTTTTGCTCAAGAG
Source organism: uncultured Gammaproteobacteria bacterium (assembly GCA_902563055.1). GTDB lineage: Bacteria > Pseudomonadota > Gammaproteobacteria > Francisellales > CACEW01 > CACEW01. The sequence continues at coordinate 17,174 of CACEWE010000017.1, forward strand.
CACCAACTAACCACTATAAGCATTGGGGATATTATTGCCCATAAAATTATCAATACCCCACTGCTTGAAAAAAGCGCTCAGGCTCGTATTCCTGTTGATAATATTGGGGATTTTCTTATGGAAGTCTACCACTCGCCCCTATCTAAACAAGAGGTGATCACATTGCGAAGATATAATACGCCTCTGGCTTCTGAGCCCTTAGTTCGCATGCATTCTTCGTGTATGACTGGCGATATTTTTTCTTCTGTACGCTGTGACTGTGGCGCACAACTTGATGCATCTATGGGGCGTATATACCAAGAGCATGGCTTGCTTATCTATCTCTTTCAAGAAGGCCGCGGCATTGGCCTGGCTGAAAAAATTAAAGCCTACGCTCTGCAAGATGATCAAAAGCTCGATACGGTTGACGCTAATCTCCAACTTGGCCACCAAGCAGATGAAAGAGATTATCTTCTTGGCGCTGCGCTACTACACCAATTGAACATTGCAAGCATCAAGCTCTTAACCAACAACCCAGATAAAATTGCTCAACTGGAGCAATACCAAATTACGGTAAAGGAACGTGTTGCTATTGAAATATCCTGCAGCACGCACAACCAAAACTATTTAAAAACCAAAAAACACAAACTAGCGCATTTACTGGAGGAGGTTTAAATTTGAATACCGTAACAATCGCCATAGTACAAAGCACCTTTAATAACGATATCACCGACAAAATGAGTGAGGAAGCAATTAAATTTCTCCAAAAGCACCATCAAAATGTCCAATTGCAGCATATCAAAGTGCCTGGTGCCGTGGAAATACCATTCATGTGCCAAACCCTTGCACAAAACCAAAAACCTGATGCCATTTTAACATTTGGTGCAGTTATTTTTGGTCAGACCGACCATTATCAATATGTATGCAAAATGGTAACAGAGGGGGTTAATAGAGTGATGCTTGATCATAACATCCCAATTGCATTTGGAGTGTTAACTTGCAAAGAACGCCAACATGCCCTTGATCGCGTGAATGGAAACCACAGTAATATGGGCCAGGAAGCGGCATCATGTGCCATGGATATGATTGCACTAAAGCAAAAATACAGCCGAGCCATAGAAGCTCACGCTTAAACCATCTAAATTAATTGGTTTATAATCCAGCAACCATTGCAGAGCAAGAAAAAATATTCAAAAGCATACACCTTAATCAAATGGATGGTCATAATAATTTTTAAAATGCTTAGCCAACAATATATCAATATTTTTATTAAAACCGGGAATAGCAAAAGGGTAGCGCGGATAGATTCTATCATTAACCCACGACCCATCGTTTGAACTAGGCCAGCCATCTGTTTTGTCAATACATAAATCCACAAAATTTGGTATTTGATAGGTATTGGAAACTTGCATACAACCATCTATAAAAATATCCACATAACTTTGGGCTATAGGATAATATTCGCTTGGCTTTTCGATTTTATTATTTTTTTGTACATATACCCAATATACACCTTTAGGAAGAGCTCTATGCAATAGAGGCTCTATTTGATCTTCAGGAACCTCTTGGCGACAATAAACATACTCTCTTTGATCGACATTAACAATATCATTTAAATCTGCAGGATAATAAACCGCATTGAGAAAGCTTTTTTTACTTTTAATTAAAGTTAAGAACGTTGTTTTATAATTATTTCCAGATATACCCCATAACCGTTTATAGCCTCTCAACAAAATAGGATAAACATTCCTTGCCTTAGGATTTGTTCTTTTTCTGGACTGAGCTTGCATCAAGCTACCATAGCCTATAACATAATTTTGCTTTTCTTTGGAAAGAGGAGGAAAACAATTATCATATGCATATAATTGAAATGATAAACATAAACCCAGGATAGTAACCAGCATTTTCTTCATTTTAAAATCCTTATAGACAACAATACTTAACAAATTATATTAGCAATTATTTTTGCTTTTACAACTCAAAGCATTCCTTTATTTCTCCAGACTTGTTAATTAATTATTATAAAAACCCCAATTGCATTTGGAGTGTTAACCTGCAAAGAACGCCAACATGCCCTTGATCGCGTGAATGGAAACCACAGTAATATGGGCCAGGAAGCGGCATCATGTGCCATGGATATGATTGCACTAAAGCAAAAATACAGCCAAAAAATACCAGCACAAGTTTAGAACCTAAGGTAATCCCCCTGCCCCTCTTGGCAAATTAGACAGATAAGAGTATATTAGTTTTTTATGTCTTAATTGGGGGAGCCAAATGGACCAAACTATTACCTTTTTACAAAAACTGACCGCGCTACTTTGGGGCCCTGCACTTATCACACTTTTATTTGCCTGCGGCGTGTACCTTACGCTGCGCCTTGGCGGTATCCAAATTCGTTTTTTTTGGCGCGCCATTAAACTGACCTTTAGAGGAAAACGCGCCGATTATACCGTTGGTGATATCACACCCTATCAATCACTCACTACCGCACTTGCTGCAACCATTGGAACCGGAAATATCGTTGGGGTTGCAACCGCACTTGTTTTAGGCGGTCCTGGTGCAATCGTTTGGATGTGGGCTACAGCCATCCTTGGCATGGCAACCAAATACGCAGAAGCACTCCTTGCGGTGCACTACCGTGATCTTGCTCCTGGAGAAGCCGTACAAGGTGGCCCAATGTACTACATTAAAAAAGGCCTTTCTACGCGCTGGCATTTTCTCGCTGGCACCTTTGCATTTTTAGCGATGTTTGCAAGCTTTGGTGCAGGAAACTCGATTCAATCTAATGCTATTGCAGAAGTGATTCGTGATGATTTTCATGTCAATACGCATATTACAGGATTAGTCTTAGTTGTCTTAATTGGCATGGTTATTGTTGGCGGTATTAAATCTATTGGCGCCTTCACCCAAAAACTCATTCCACCCTTGTCTATTATCTACTTTCTAAGCGGCATTGCGGTTTTAATCATACAACATCAACAAATTCCAGCTCTTTTTCATCTTATTTTTTCCCATGCCTTTGACCTTCACGCTGCAGGTGGCGGCATTGCAGGATTTACGGTAGCCACTGCTATTCGCTTTGGTGTGGCTCGCGGTGTACTGTCTAATGAGGCCGGCCTTGGAACTGCCGCCATGGCACATGCTGCCGCTAAAGCCAAACACCCTGCAGAACAAGGCTTAGTTGCTATGATGGGGCCCTTTTTAGATACTATTATTGTTTGTACCGTTACTGCTCTGGTTATATTAATGATGCCAAACTGGAACCAGTCTGGGCTTGATGCAGCGATACTCTCTGCCAATGCTTTTTCTATAGCCCTTGGCCCCTGGGCAAAATATTATGTCAGCGCTGTGTTGATTCTTTTTGCTTTTACCACGCTCATCACTTGGAGCTACTATGGCGAACGCTGTGCCCAGTATCTCTTTGGGCCAAATATAAGAAAACCTTTTAAACTGCTGTGGCTTGTGGTTATATTTGGAAGTGCCAGCACCAGCTTAAACCTAGTTTGGCTTATCTCTGATGCATTAAATGCCCTGATGGCTATACCAAATCTATTTGCCTTATTTATGCTCTCGCCAATGATTTTCAGACTAACAAGTGAATATATTACTCGCAAAATGGACTAACTACATCAAGGTTGTAGCACACCATTCTCTAAAGAATCTTCTTTATTAAGAGGCATATGTTCGGCTGACTGCTCCCTACTACCAACATATAAATTTGAACAAAATATTAAAGCATCTCCAAGCAGCGTTCCCCCAAGGGCTATAGCCGATGGAACCGCATTTTCCTTGGAAACCAATACCGCCACATGCGCTGCAATTTGCACAAGTAATAATGAGCTCAAAAACATCAAAGAAACTTTTGATATAGACGATAACTCATTCCATTCTTTACGATCCTTAAGCGCATAAATGGTTAACACTTGAAATGCAATAAAGAATAAACTTATAAACTGTACAATATCTTTTAGATCGCGATCAAAGGCATTGCTCATAACCATACCAACATGAAAACTCATGCGACTATAGTATAGAAAAATATCACAAAATCAAGATATAATGAGCAACCCATGCTCCAAAAGAGCTTTTAGGCGCGATAGACTTTCATCGAGTTGGTACCTCCTTTACGATGGACATGCTCACCGTGGGTAAGAATAAGCAATTCACCTGGATCCATAATACCAAGCTCTTTGATATAATCTACTGCAAGGAAATTAATTTGCTCTTTATGCTCAGCATGTGATGCGGTTTTGACATCTTGAACAAATAGTTTTGGCTCCACCCCTCGATACAAACTCATTCTTCCTAAAGACCGTTTATTAGGCGTTAATCCAAAAATAGGCAAATGAGAACGGATTCTTGACATCCATAATGCAGTAGAACCGGTTTCAGTAAGCGCAACAATTAATCTTGCATTACAATGATTGGCCGTATACATCGTAGCCATCGCAATCGCCTCATCAACCTGATGAAAAGTTGACTCTAAACGATGATTGGAACGATGCGCTAAAGGATGCTGCTCTGAAGCCTTTGCTATTCTATCGATTGATTCTATTACTCTAACTGGAAACTTACCAACCGCCGTTTCTGCCGAAAGCATTACCGCATCGGTGCCATCTAAAACAGCATTAGCCACATCTGAAACCTCCGCTCTTGTAGGGGAAGGATTTTCAATCATAGATTCCATCATTTGCGTTGCAGTGATGGTGATTTTATTAGCACTGCGAGCCTTTTCAATAAAGGATTTTTGTACACCTGGGACATGCTCATTGCCGATTTCTACTGCCAAATCGCCCCTGGCAATCATAATACCATCAGATTTATCTATAATGGCATCAATATTTTCAACTGCCTCCACACGCTCCACTTTAGCAATAATCTTGATGTGACGATCAGATACTAGAGAGCGTGCATATTGCATATCCTCACCATCTCTAGGAAAAGAAACTGCAATATAATCCACCTCCAAGCGCATGGCTGTTTTTATATCTTTTTTATCTTTTGCAGTTAAGGCAGGTGCCGTTAAACCACCACCAACTTTGTTAATACCCTTGTTGTTAGACAAAACCCCACCCTGAGCAACCTCAGTATGAACTTGAGATCCAGAAACCTGTTTGACCTTAAGCTCAATGGCGCCATCATTTAAAAGTAAAATATCCCCTGGAGCCACATCTTGAGGAAGCTCTTTATAATCAATGCCCACGCCCTTTTCGTCTCCAGCCTCAATATCCATCTGTGCATCTAAAATAAAATCAGCACCATTTTCTAAATTAATTTTACCTTGCTTAAAACGCGCAACGCGTATCTTTGGACCTTGAAGATCGGCAACAATACCAACCACCGCACCTTCTTCCTCTGCAACTTTTCTAATGCGCTCAATACGCTCCTGATGATCTTGCTCAGACCCATGTGAAAAATTACAGCGCACCGCATTTAAACCGGCTCGAATCATTTGACGCAATGTTTCTTCGTTATCACTAGCAGGCCCAAGGGTTGCTAAAATTTTGGTTCGTCTTAATCTTTTATTATCCATAACCTAACCTTACTGATATATATTTTCTTTACTTTTTAACAACTCAACTGTATCAAGCGTACCCTGTTCTAATAAACTTAAAAAAGCACCGCCACCTGTGGAAATATAAGATATTTTATCAACAATACCAAATTTCTCTATTGCAGCAATGGTATCGCCACCGCCTGCTAAGCTATAACATTCATGATTGGCAATCGTCTCAGCAATACATTTGGTACCAGAGCTAAAAGCCTCAAACTCAAAAACCCCAACCGGACCATTCCATAAGATCGTTTGGCACTGACGAATAATATCTTTATATTGCAACTGGGTTTGCGGCCCAATATCTAAAATCATCTCATCTTCGGTAATTTCAGATACATCTTTGACACTTGCCTTAGCATCTGGACTAAAAGAAGTTGCCACACGCACATCACTTGGCAAAGGCATCATCATGCCTTCATGGTGCATATTTTGTATAATGTCCTGAGCGTCATGTAATAGCTCTGGCTCGTAAAGCGATTTTCCAACTGGCATACCTGTTGCGGCCAAAAAGGTATTAGCAATACCTCCACCAACAATGAGATAATCTACCTTTTGACTTAAAGCTTTTAAAAGCTTAAGTTTGGAAGAAACTTTAGCGCCCCCAACAATAGCTAAAAGCGGTCTTTTAGGATTTTCTATTGTCGATGTAATCGCTTGTACTTCTTTTTCCATTAATGGGCCTGCTACCGCAACTGGAGCATATTCAGCCACTCCATAAGTTGATGCTTGCTTACGATGCGCCGTTCCAAAAGCATCCATTACAAATACATCACACAAGGCTGCCATTTTTTTACTTAGGCTTACAGCATTGTCCATTTCCCCTTCTAGAAAACGAACATTCTCTAGCAAAGCACAATGCGCTCCATTCATATCAACGCCATTAATCCAATGTTCTATCAGAGGCACCGTCATCCCTAAATGTTTAGATAAACACTTTGCTACTGGCAATAGAGAATAGGCTTGATTATCCTCCCCAGGCGCTGGCCGACCAAGATGCGACATTAATAACACTTGCGCACCACTATCTAAAGCATGCTTAATGGTAGGTAAAGCTGCAACAATACGCTGATCACTCCTAACGGCACCATCTTCACTGATGGGGACATTACAGTCTAGACGCATTAAAACCCGCTTTCCTTTAAGGTCAATTTCGCTCATATTTTGCATACTCATCCCCTTTGTGAACTTAAGATTTATTCCGCTGACATTAATGCCATCGTGGTATCTAACATGCGATTGGAAAAACCCCACTCATTGTCATACCATGAAAGGACTTTGACAAAGTTTTTACCAATCACCTTGGTTTGTGTTGCATCAAAAACCGAAGAATGACTGTTGTGATTAAAATCAATCGACACCAAAGGTTCGGTGCTGTATGCCAAAACGCCTTTTAAGGGGCCCTGTGCTGCTTCTTGTATAATCGCATTGACCTCTTCAACCGAAGTATCACGCCCAGCATGGAAACATAAATCCACCACGGACACGTTTAAGGTTGGTACCCGCATCGCAAAACCATCTAACTTCCCATTTAACTCAGGCAATACCAAACCAACCGCTGCTGCAGCACCAGTTTTTGTTGGAATCATAGATTGTGTTGCAGAACGAGCACGGCGTAAATCAGTATGATACACATCGGTAAGCTTTTGATCGTTAGTATAGGCATGAATTGTTGTCATTAAACCTTTTTCCAAGCCTAAAGCTTGATGCAATGGCAAAGCGATGGGCGCAAGACAGTTCGTGGTGCATGATGCATTAGAAATAATGGTATCGGTGCTTTTTAAAACGCCATGATTCACACCATAGACAACCGTTGCATCAACGTCACTTCCGCCAGGAGCTGAAATAATGACTTTTTTAGCACCAGCATCAAGATGCGCAGAGGCTTTTTCCTTACTGGCAAAAAAACCAGTACATTCATACACTACATCTACATCTAAATCACCCCAAGGCAAATCAGCAGGGTTGCGCTGTGATAAAATCGCAATGCGGTCGTTATCTACTAACAGATGATCCTCTTCTACCGCCACAGAAAAGCCAAATGGACCATGAGTGCTATCGTACTTGGTTAAATGCGCATTTACATTTGCATCGCCTAAGTCATTGATGGCTACAATTTTAATATCTTGATTTCGACCAGATTCATAAAGCGCTCGTAAAATATTGCGGCCAATTCGACCATAACCGTTAATTGCTACCTTAATTGTCATTGTGCTTCTCCTATTGTGATTTTTTGTTGATGATACGCTAATACTTTTTGAGCTTGTGCTAAAACATGCCCAAGATGAAAGCCAAAATGCTTAAATAAAACATCTCCTGGTGCCGATGCGCCGTAGTGATCCATGCTAATAATGCCATCTTTGCAGCGCACATATTGACGCCAAAGCGCACCAGAGCCAGCCTCTATGGCCATGGTTGCAACATTAGGATCTATAACACTATTTTGATACGCCGTGCTTTGCCCAGCGAACACTTCCATTTCCGGCATCGATATGACTTTAGCCGCAATATTTTCTTTCGCTAAGGCCTCTGCCGCTTCCACAGCCAAGGCAACTTCTGATCCAGTGGCAATAATCTGTAAAGTAACCACATTTTGTTGTTGCCATAACACATAGCCGCCTTTTTCAATATTACTCATTTGACTCTCATTGCGCGCTTGATGTGGCAAGGTTTGTCGTGACAAAGCAAGCACACTAGGGCCTTGATAGTTAATCGCTTGTTGCCAAGCCACGGCTGTCTCTACTGTGTCACATGGACGCCATACTCTTAAGTTAGGAATTAAGCGCAGACTTGCAATATGCTCAATGGCTTGATGGGTTGGACCATCTTCACCTAAGCCTATGGAATCATGCGTAAGCACAAATATACTTCTTACTCGCATTAAAGCCGCCATACGTATTGCATTTCTGGCATAATCAGAAAACACCAAGAAAGTACCGCCATAGGGAATTAAACCACTATGAAGTGCCAAACCATTCATAATCGCGCTCATACCAAACTCGCGCACACCATAGTAGAGGTATTGACCTTGAGGCTGTGTTTTACTGTAAGCATCCATAGTACTGGTTTTAGTTAAATTTGAACCAGTTAAATCTGCAGAGCCGCCAATCATCTGAGGCAAAAGCGGCACAAAATGCTCTAGAGCTATTTGCGAGGCTTTTCTAGATGCCACATTTTGCGCTTTTTCATTAAGGCTTTGTAAAAATGTCTCAAAAGCACCCTGATCAACCGGATTTTTAGACCCAGCCATAATAGTCTTAAACTCTTGGGCTAGTTCAGGATTGTGCTGCTGATAATGTTGCCAGATTTCTTGCCAACTTGATTCTTGTTCCATGCCTTGCGCTTGGTGATCAAATGCTTCATAAACAGCTGAAGGAATTTCAAATGGCGCATGCTCCCAAGCAAGTGCTTTGCGCGTTTGGGTGATTTCCTCATCCCCAAGAGGCGCACCATGACTTGCTGCAGTTCCGCCTTTATTCGGCGAGCCCTTGGCAATGGTAGTTTTACAGCAAATAATGGTTGGTTTATCTTCAACCGCTCTTGCCGCAACAATAGCTGCATCAATAGCCTTCGCATCATGGCCATCAACATCTTCAATCACATGCCATTGGTAAGATGCAAAACGTGTTGGCGTATGATCGCTAAACCACGCTTTGGTTTCACCATCAATAGAAATACCATTATCATCCCAAAAAACAATTAATTTCCCAAGCCCAAGCGTGCCTGCTAAAGAACAAACCTCATGAGAAATACCCTCCATCAAGCAACCGTCTCCTGCAAAAACATAGGTGTAGTGATCGACAATCTTTGCATCTTGCTGGTTAAATCGCGCTGCTAAATGCTGCTCTGCAATCGCCATCCCTACCGCATTGGCTAGGCCTTGACCTAGTGGACCAGTGGTAGTTTCTACCCCATCTGTCATGAAGTTTTCAGGGTGACCAGGCGTTTTAGAATCTAGTTGTCGAAAATCCTTAAGATCTTCTATGCCTAAATCATAGCCGCTTAAATGCAATAAGGCGTAGAGTAACATGGAGCCATGACCATTAGAAAGAATAAAACGATCACGATTAAACCAATGCGTATTTTGCGGGTTATGCTTAAGGTACTTACACCATAAAACCGTGGCAATATCAGCCATCCCCATGGGTGCACCTGGGTGACCACTTTTTGCTTTTTGCACGGCATCCATCGCCAGTGCACGAATAGCATTAGCACATTGTTGATGCGAAGATTGGTCCATTGACAACTCCTGTAAAAAGTAAAATCACCCTATTATTCACATATTCATGCTGAACGTCTAGTAAGGATTGCCATTTTGTAAAAAATACTCAACACATCAAAAATCTTCTTTAATTTGTTTATTATCAAGTATCTTTAAATAGCATTTTATGATATGCCATAACAGAGTGATAAACACAAAGTAAATAAGATAATGTGACTTGCATTTTAAAACCAAAAACGATAGTATGCATTTTTGAATGGAATTAAGGAAATGCACTATGAGTAAGATCAACGACAAGCTTCAATATAGCGAAAGCCATGAATGGGTAAAAGTAGAAGAAAACGTTGCCACCATTGGCATTTCTGATCATGCACAATCATTATTAGGCGACCTGGTATATATCGAACTTCCTGAATTACAAAGTGAAATTACTTTGGGCAAAGAAATTGCCGTGGTTGAATCTGTTAAAGCTGCCTCCGATGTTTACGCTCCGATCTCCGGTAAAGTTATTGCCGTTAATGATGCCCTTAGCCAAACTCCTGCCTTAATGAATGAAGACCCTTACGACAAAGGCTGGCTGTGCCAATTAGAGCTCAACAACCCTGAAGAACTCAAAGGCTTACTGGATGCTAAAGCCTATCATGATGCTATTGGCGAATAAAAAATAAGGAAAGCCGGTGTCCTTTATTCCAGATACGCCAGATGATACAAAAAAAATGCTTGAGCATATTGGCGCCTCTGATATGGAAACACTCTTTGCAGAAATCCCAAAATCCATACGCTTTAATCAAGATCTTAATATCAAAAGCTTTGAAGATGAATGCGCTTTAAGCCACCATGGCCAAGACCAGGCAGAGCAAGATCACATTATGTGTTCCTTTGTAGGTGCTGGTGCTTATGATCACTTTATTCCTGCAGCCATCTGGCAACAAGTATCCCGCGGTGAATGGCTTACCGCATATACGCCTTACCAAGCAGAAGCTTCGCAAGGGGCGCTGCAAATGATATACGAATATCAGTCAATGATGTGCAGCTTACTGGATATGGAAGTTAGTAATGCATCTATGTATGACGGATCCTCTGCCTTAGTCGAAGCCATTTTTATGGCTGCAAGAATCCATAAAAGCAAAAACCCACGGGTGACTATTTTTGGAACACTTTCACCTGCTTACCGCCAAGTTCTTGATACTTTTTTACCGCTTCAGTCTATTGCGTACCAGGTGCTGCCAATTGAAAACTATAGCGACACGCAACAAGCGCTTGCGGCAATAGATCCTGAATCAAATATCTATGTTTTGCAACAACCATGCTTTTTAGGGCAAATCCAAAACTGGCAGCCCTATATGGAAAAAGCCCAGACACAAAGTGCCTGCACCATTGCCTTAGTTAATCCACTAGCGATGGCTTATCTAGAACCGCCCGGGCGCTGGGGCAAAAATGAAGAAGGGGTTGATATTGTCTGCGGTGAAGCACAATCTTTGGGTGTGCCCTTAAGCTTTGGTGGACCCTATTTAGGCTTTTTAGCCTGTAAGAAAAAACATGTTCGTCAGATACCTGGCCGCATTGTGGGCAAATCTAAAGATCGTCATCACAATACCGCTTACTGCCTAACCCTACAAGCACGCGAACAACATATTCGCCGCGGTAAAGCCACCTCTAATATCTGCACCAACCAAGGCTTACTGGTGTGCGCAGCCTCCATGTACATGCGCCTTTACGGCACTGCTAAAATGCGCCAAGCCATACTCAATGCACATCATAAAGCGCAAATACTCATGGCAAGCCTTGGGGACATTAAAGGCATCAAGATCCTCTCTAAAGGACCAGTGCTCTATGAATGGCTGATACAACTGCCAAGCGATGCACAAAGCTGCATAGATACTTTAGCTCAAGATCACAACATCGTTTTAGGTTTGGCATTGGATGCAAGCATCACCCAAAAAGACAATACCGTACTGATGGCTGTGACAGAAAAAACCCGTCACCAAGATATGCAAAAACTCCTTAATGCTCTATCAGACTACCTCCAGGTGCCAGCGCCGACCTTACAAGAAGCTCCGCGCAAAGATACGATTAATGGTATCAAAGCACGCAGCGACGAACATGCCATTGCCCAAAGCGGAGAACTGCAAGTCGTACGGCATTATACTAGGCTCTCTCAGCGCAATTTTTCTATTGATACCCATTTTTATCCCTTGGGTTCATGCACCATGAAATATAATCCGCGCTCGGTACATCAATTAGCCATGCACCCTAACTGGCTTCATCGCCACCCCTATACACCCGCGCAGGCATCGCAAGGTTTGTTATCCTGCTTATGGCACTTACAACAAGACTTATGTAGCTTAACCGGCATGCATCAAGCCGCACTGTGCTCAATGGCAGGAGCGCAGGGAGAATTTGCAGGCTGTGCAATGATTCGCGCCTACCATCATAAAAATGGCGAACCTGAACGCAATGAAATGATTGTCCCAGATGCCGCCCACGGCACGAATCCAGCAACCGCGGCGATGTGCAATATGGTTATTAAGGAAATCCCTACCGATCAAGATGGCAATGTAGACCTTGTGGCCCTAAAAAATGCGCTTTCAGAAAAAACAGCCGGCATGATGCTCACTAACCCCTCGACCTTGGGCGTTTTTGAACAACACATTACCACTATTACCAAAATGGTCCATGAGGCTGGCGGCTTGATGTATTATGATGGTGCTAATTTCAATGCCATCATGGGTCAAACACGTCCGGGTGATATGGGCTTTGACGTCATGCATCTTAATTTACATAAAACCTTTGCCACCCCCCATGGCGGCGGCGGACCAGGTGCTGGACCAGTGTTGGCTAATAAAAAACTTGCAGCCTTTTTGCCTATCGATCAAGTAGGCTACAACAAGCCGCACTATAGTATTATTAGCGCTAAAGATCGCCCAGATTCTATTGGTAGACTAACAAGCTTTTTTGGGAATGTTGGCGTATTACTGCGTGCTTACTTTTATATCAAGTCCTATGGCGGCCAGGGTCTTATCAAGGTTTCGCAACAAGCGGTATTAAAAGCCAATTACCTTAAGCATGCCTTGGAAAAAATAGGCTACTATATTCCCTATAGCCATCGTGTGGCACAGCATGAATTTGTATTATCGCTTGAGCCTCTCACAAAAAAATACGGCATTAAAGCGGTAGATTTTGCCAAAGCGCTTATAGACTATGGAATCCACCCGCCAACCATGTACTTTCCGCTGATTGTGCCAGAGTGTTTTTTAATTGAACCCACAGAAACCGAATCTAAAGAAACCTTAGATCGTTTTATCAAGGTTATGGAGATACTCTATCAAAAAATTATAGATGATAGCGCACACTTTCTAGATGCACCGCACAAGGCCTTGGTTAAAAAAGTCGATGAAACCCTTGCAGCAAGGGAGCTAGATATTAAAGCACCGCTGTCAAGTCTTTGTGATTAAAACCTGCTATTGGACTTTAAAGCATGCTATAGCTACACGTGAGGGACTTCAGGAACTTCAGGGTCTTGAGAAGATGAATTTCTATTTGCAAAACATTGAGCTTGAGGAGCTTGAGAAGATAAATTGCTATTTGCAAAACATCGAAAAAGTAGGTATAGCGCAGAACCTACCATACCTATTAAAGCTAAAGACTTTGGATCATCATCCATACACCCATCTCCACCAGAGCACAAAAGATAAAAAGATCGCCCATCCTACCTTAATACACCCCTGATGTCCATAAGGTTTAAAAGAAGTGTATAGTTAGTTAGCATTGCCTTAAACCAAAAAAATAAAAACACCCAAGCATCATGCCCCAGAGCATAGCCCAGCTCTACTATACAAATCATTTTTAGCAATAAACACATTGGGCCTAATTTTTTAGAGCCTGATATTTTCACCCACACCGTTAAAGTATAACTATGCATGCACTCAATAGCACATGCAAGTACTAGAAAAAACACAAAACAATTTTAAAGGGCAAAAAGTTATTGACAAACAATAATTAATGAATATAATACGCTTATTATTTCAAAACAAGCCCCAATGCTTAGACTAGGAATAATAAACGCACCAGGGTCTGCTATAAGAATTTTTTTGAAGTAGCCTCTGAATATAAACTGCATTTACAAGGAGATCGAATATGCACAAACTTCAACGCGTGAGTAAAATAATGAAAGTACTTTTTTCAAGCCTTTTATGTCTCTACCCTCTCGCATTAATCTTATTTTGGTTAAACCCACAAACTATGCATTATTACTTGAATGGCTTTCAACTAAGCTTTCTACCCTATGGCTTAGAAATGCCACAAACTCTCTCAGTAGCAACTATTATATATGCCTTTCTACTGTGTCTTTTACCCACAGCTGTAATGCTTTGTATCTTTTATTTTACATCAAGGCTCTTTAGCTTATTTGAACAAGGCATCATTTTTTCATTGCGCAATGTCTTATTGATTCGCAATATTGCAATGACGTTGCTTATTGGTGAATTACTCGTTAATCCAATTTTTAAAGCACTTATAAGCATGCTGCTAAGCTGGCAAAAAGGCCCTGGCGAGAGAGTTTTACAAATAACAATTACAGGTCATGACTTTGGTACTATTTTTATATCTATCATTATGTTTATAGCTTCATGGATTATGGCACAAGGCTGTAGTTTAAAGCGCGAACAAGAATTAACTATTTAAGGAGAGCACCATGAGTATTATTGTTCACTTAGATATTATGTTAGCAACGAGAAAGATGAAATCAAAAGTTTTAGCTGAAAAAATTGGCATTAGCGAACAAAACTTATCGATCCTCAAATCTGGTCGCGCCAAAGCAGTTCGCTTTTCAACCCTAGAGGCTATTTGCCGAGAATTACAATGCCAACCCGGAGACATTTTGGCTTTTGAAGCCGATGAGCATCAAACGTAAAACATATACAACATAGTGGGTTTCACCAGGAGCCCACTGCACTATTATGGATTTTATGAGGAAGCTTTACCTTTCGCAAAAGCCACTTTAATAACCTGGTCGATCCACTTGACCGGGATAATGTTTAAATCAGCTTTAACATTATCGGGAACTTCAGAAAGTTCACGCTCATTATCATCTGGAATCAGTACGGTTTTAATACCACCACGCTTGGCAGCAATGAGTTTTTCTTTTAAGCCACCAATGGGTAATACCTCACCACGTAAGGTTATTTCCCCGGTCATGGCAATATCAGCCCGGACTGGTTTTTTAGTCAATTGCGAAATTACCGCAGTGCAAATAGCCGTCCCTGCACTAGGACCATCCTTGGGCGTTGCCCCTTCTGGAACATGGACATGGATGTCGTGCTTTTCAAAATAATCTTCGGCAATCTTTAGTTCTTTAGAACGCGAACGCACTACGGTAATGGCTGCCTCAATGGATTCTTTCATCACATCACCAAGCTTACCGGTGCGAATAATCTTACCCTTACCAGGAACGGATGCCGTTTCTATTTTAAGAAGCTCACCGCCCACTTCTGTCCAAGCCAAACCAGTAACCTGACCAACTTGATTATCCTCATCCCTTACACCATAGCGATATTTTTTAACACCAAGGAAATCTTCTAAATTCTTTGATGTCACAGAAATTTTCTTCTTGCGTTTGTTCAAAAGTAATTCTTTCACTACCTTACGTGCTACTTTAGCAATTTCACGCTCCAAGCTTCTCACCCCTGCTTCACGAGAATAGTAACGAATCATGTCAATGACAACCGAATCAGCAAGGCTCATTTCAGATTTTTTCAAACCTGCGGCCTTATATGCTCTTGGAATTAAATAGTTTTTAGCAATATGAAACTTCTCGTCTTCAGTATAACCAGGCAGACGAATGATCTCCATACGATCTAAAAGCGGCAATGGTATATTTAAGGAATTAGCCGTACACACAAACATTACTTTAGATAAAT
Organism: uncultured Gammaproteobacteria bacterium; assembly: GCA_902563055.1. GTDB lineage: Bacteria > Pseudomonadota > Gammaproteobacteria > Francisellales > CACEW01 > CACEW01. The sequence goes on from CACEWE010000017.1 coordinate 32,847, forward strand.
CACAATCTACCTCTAAGAAGTGATCGTTAAACGCATTGTTCTGAGAAGAGTCTAGCACTTCTAACATAGCTGAAGCAGGATCACCACGAAAATCAGAAGACATTTTATCAATTTCATCAAACATAAAAAGTGGATTATTCGCACCCGCTTTAGACAAGCGCTGTACTACTTTTCCAGGCATCGCCCCAACATAGGTACGCCGGTGACCTCGAATCTCTGCCTCATCATGAACCCCACCAAGAGAAACGCGAACAAACTCACGTCCCGTTGCCTGTGCAATAGAAGCCCCTAGCGAGGTTTTACCTACCCCTGGCGGCCCTACTAAACATAAGATAGGTCCTTGAATTTTAGAAACCCGCTGTTCAACCGCTAAGTATTCAACAATACGCTCTTTCACTTTCTCTAAACCAAAATGGTCATGATCAAGTATTTCCTGCGCTTTGACTATATCTTTTTTTAATGGACTACTTTTGCTCCATGGAAAGGCTATCATTGCATCAATATAAGAACGAGAAACGGTGGTTTCTGCACTCATTGCTGGCATTTCTTTTAATTTTGCCAACTCTGCCATAGTTTTTTCTAAAGCCTCTTTTGGCATCTTGGCTTTTTTAATTTTTCGCTCTAATTCATCAAGATCTGATGCGCCACCTTGCACATCACCAAGCTCCTTACGAATTGCTTTCATTTGTTCATGCAACCAATACTCTTTTTGGTTGTCTTCCATCTGACGCTTAACTCGACCATGAATTTTTTTGTCGATATTCAACTTGTCCATCTGTGCATCGAGCAAGGTCATAAGCTTATCTGCACGTTTTTGTGCATCAACGATCTCTAAAATTTCTTGGCGCTCTTCTATTTCCAATTGAATATGCGCTGCAATCGTATCAACCAAACGCGAAGCATTGGTAATTTCTGACATTGCAGCCACCACTTCACTTGGAATCTGACGATTTAATTGCACATATTGCTCAAACTGAGCCAATAGAGATTTTACGATTATTTCTTGCTGGGCTTTTTTAACGTTAGATTGCGTATTATTAACCTCAACAGCAACGTCAAAATACTTTCTAGCACCATGAGACTTGAGAAACTTCGCGCGGGAAATACCCTCTACCAAAACTTTTAAGCTACCATCTGGTAGACGCAGAATTTGCAGTATAGACGCCAAAGTACCTTGAGTATACATGTCTTTTATTTTTGGATTATCACATTCTGGATCTTTTTGCGCGACCAAGAATAATTTCTTGTCTAAGGTCATGGCAACCTCTACCGCTTCGATAGATTTCTTGCGGCCAACAAACAAAGGCACTACCACGTCTGGATAGATTACAACATCTTTTAATGCCACCAATGGAATATGATCAATCACCATGCTTTCTACCGTTTTACTTGCCATTATACTGCCTTGAGTTTATCAACCGAAAGTCGCTGTGGTGTTTTTTTACCCGAAATCAGCAACAATGGTGCCTTATCTTCTTCTATAACCGCTTTATCGATAATAACCCGTTCAACATTTTCCATTCCAGGCAAAAAGAACATCGTATCTAATAAAGCAAACTCTAAGATAGAACGGAGTCCACGCGCGCCAGTTTTACGAGCAATTGCTTTTTTAGCAATAGCCAAAATTGCCTCATCTTTAAATTCTATCTCTGTTTCTTCAAATGAAAATAATTTTTTATATTGCTTTACTAGGGCATTTTTGGGCTCTTTAAGAATGCGTACTAAGGCTTCTTCATTTAATTCCTCAAGCGTAGAAACCACCGGCATACGTCCAACAAACTCCGGGATCAAACCAAACTTCACTAGATCATTAGGCTCGACCTTTGAAATAAGCTCTGCCATAGAAGTTTTGTCTTTTTCGCCTTTAATGTCGGCGCTAAAGCCCATGCCTGATTGCTCGGTACGTTGCTGGATGATTTTATCTAAGCCCTCAAAGGCGCCACCACAAATAAAGAGGATATCAGAGGTGTTAACCTGCTCAAACTCTTGCTGTGGATGCTTACGGCCACCTTTAGGAGGAATTGCGGCAGTGGTGCCCTCAATCAGTTTTAACAAGGCTTGCTGCACCCCTTCACCCGATACATCACGGGTAATAGAAGGATTTTCAGATTTACGGGTAATTTTATCCACTTCATCTATGTAAATAATGCCTTTTTGCGCTCTATCTACATCGTGATCAGCACTTTGAAGAAGTTTTTGGATGACATTTTCAACATCTTCACCCACATATCCAGCCTCAGTTAAAGTGGTCGCATCCGCAATGGCAAATGGTACATTTAACATCCGAGCTAGGGTTTGTGCTAGCAAGGTTTTACCACTACCGGTTGGTCCAATTAATAAGATATTACTTTTTGAAAGTTCGGTATCATCCTCAGCATCTGGGAAAAATATCCGTTTATAGTGATTATGCACCGCCACTGATAAAACCTTTTTCGCAAATTCTTGGCCAATAACGTATTCGTCTAAATGGCTAAAAATTTCCGATGGAGTCATGACATGATCCATAGGATTTTCATCAACACTATTGATAACCTCTTGCTCAATAATGTCGCCACATAAAACCACACACTCATCACAAATATAGACCGAAGGTCCTGCAATAAGTTTTTTTACTTCATGCTGCGACTTGCCACAAAAGGAACAATAATGGGTTTTGCTATCACTTGATTCTTTCATATTATCCTACTATTTAACTTTTAACGGTTGATTTTTTCTTTTTACTTGGTTTTTTGTCTTCCTGATCTCTTCCCTCAAAAACATGATCTACCAAACCATATTTTTTAGCTTTCTCTGCTGACATAAAGTGATCACGATCCGTATCGTTGACAATATCTTCTATCTTACGACCGGTATGCTTGGCAATAATGCTATTGAGCGTATGCTTAACTTCAATAGTATGGCGCGCATGAATTTCAATGTCAGAAGCCTGACCCTGGAAACCACCAAGTGGCTGATGAATCATCACTGTAGCATGTGGCAAACAAGCACGCTTTCCAGCAGTACCAGCAGCCAACAAAACCGCACCCATACTCGCTGCTTGACCGATACACAAGGTGGAAATATCAGGCTTGATATACTGCATAGTATCGTAAATGGCTAAGCCCGCAGTTACCACACCCCCTGGAGAGTGAATATACATATGGATATCTTTATCAGGGTTTTCTGATTCTAAATACAACAACTGGGCAACTGCAATGCTAGCCATATTGTCGTTAACCTCACCAGAGAGCATGATCACCCGTTCACGCAATAAACGTGAAAAGATATCAAAAGAACGCTCCCCACCCCTAGGGGTGTTTTCAATTACCATTGGCACTAATGAATTCAAATCCATAACTCTATCCTCCCGTTTTTAAGTTAAGCTTGTTTAAACATCGGTGTGTAGCCTTGATCAATAATGTCAAAGAAACCGACTTTTTTCTCTGTCACCTTGGCTGTTTTTAACACTTCATCAATTGCCTGAACCTCTAGAACCATTTGCTCTAGCTGATCACGATGCTTTTGATCCTTCATAAAGTTTTCTTTAGCTTCTTTAGGATCTTCATAAGCTTCGGCAAGCATTTGGGCATTTTCTTCAAATAAGGCATCATCAAGTTTTAAGTTTAATTGCTCGATTAATTGGCTCATTACCATGCTTTTTTTAATATTAGCCGTCGTTTCAGCCATCATGCCATCAAACTCAGGGCCTGAGAAGTTCATATTTGCAAGCTGTTCATCGCTTAAGTTAAATTGCGATTTCATGCGCTGTTTCATCATTTGCTGCTCACGCTCAATCATAGCCTGAGGCACTTCGATATCGTTAAGCGCCACTAGATCGTCAATGACTTTATCTTTAAGCTTGTTTTGCATGTTAAAACGTAATTCACGCTTCATGTTAGCTTCCACTTGGGCTTTTAATTCATCGATAGAACCCACCTCAAGGGTTTTTGCAAAAGCCGCATCAAGCTTTGGCAAAGTGGCACGTTCTACTTTTTTAACTTTCACTGCAAATACCACAGGCTTTCCTGCTAAGTCTTTTTGACCATAATCCTTTGGAAAAGTTAGATCCAAAGAGAACTCATCGTCTTTCTTATGACCCACTAGGCCTTCTTCAAAACCAGGAATGAGGCCTTTAGAGCCAATTTCAACCGCCATATCTGTAGCTGTTCCACCAGGAAAAACCTTATCGTCAATCTTGCCTTCAATGTCAATTGCAACTTTATCATCTTCAACAATAGCATCTTTTACTTCTTTCCATGTAGCATGCTGCTTTTGAATGCGCTTTAAAACGCCTTTAGTATCATCAGCCTTCACGGTTGCGGATTGTTTTTCAATTTTAAGTTTATCAAAACCCTCTACCTTAAAAACTGGATAAACTTCAAAGTCAGCAACAAATTCTACGTCCTTGCCCGCCTCATTCACTTTCACGTCAATGACAGGCTGAGAAATAGGGACAATTTTCTTCGCTTCTAGAGATTTAAAAAAGTCTGCTTCGATTAGGCTCCATACCGCATCATGACGCAGTTGCTTACCATAGCGCTGTTTAATAAGCTTACTTGGCACCTTGCCAGGACGAAAACCATCGATGCGCGCGTGTTTTGCGGCCTTGGTGATCTGATTTGCAAATTCCTGATCGACTTTCTCTGCTGATAAGGTTGCCGAAATACTGCGTTTTGCTGCAGAAA
>CACEWE010000018.1 GCA_902563055.1 uncultured Gammaproteobacteria bacterium
AACATATAAAGTGAAGATAAATAAGTGAATTACGATGCAAATTTTTTACAATATTACTAAAATAGTGATGAGTCCCCTTGCACTACTTGCTAATGTTGGTGCGCTGTATGGCATGGTACGTAAAAAAAGTTTTACGGCGTGGATTACACTTGATGGGACATTGCTTCTTTTAGTGGCTAAAACAAGGATTGCTAAAGTAGCAAAAAGATTTAACTTTTTAGGGTATCGTATTGCTGAATATTGTATTGAGGTATCTATGGGCGCAGGGAAAAGGTTTCGTGCACGATTGCTTCGGCTTCATGAGCAAAGGGGTGGCTTATTACCTCTGAAGCAATATATAAGGCATTGGTTTCGCTGGGCTACAACAGATGCTGCGGTTGAAAAACTGCAGCTTTAAAAAACAAATACTAGACTTTAAAAGACAGGCTCCAGAAAAAAGAGGAGTTAGAGCAGCGCATTAAGACTCTAGAGAAAGATCTGGCTACTACTAGCGGCGAGATGCAGCTTTATATTGAAGTAAGCGATCCTTGGAAGAATTTGCAACGAATTTTGAAAGAAATGTCGCAGAATCGAGATAAAGCTAAAGAAGAACTTCGGGAACTGAATACTAAACGTCCTAATCTGCAAAAGGAATTGGCCGACGTGCAGCTCAAGTGTGAAAAGAGCAGGTTGCGACAGAAGGAGCTAGAGACTATGGAGAAAGGTATCTGGTTCGAAAAAATGACGCTGGAGTGGGAGGTAGCTGACGAGGAGACAGTTTCAGATGAAAGATGGCAGGCAGTACAGAAAAGTTTGATGGAGTTGCCCGGCGCGGACGTACCTCGAAGAAACGTAATCAAAAACGCAGCGGCTTCTAAAATTCAGAATGTAGTTAGGACAAAACAAGCCACCAAGATACTTTTGGATGTTGCTGGTAGTGAAAATGATAGCTCAGACCAGGTTAGAGAGCTTATAGCCAAAGGAGCAAAAGTTAATGCGGTTGACAAATATGGAAAGAGCGCACTGCACAGGGCGGTTGCTAAAGGTAATTTGGAGATATTAGTAGCGCTATTAGACGCTGGAGCAGATGTTAATGCGGTTGACGAATATGCGAAGAGACCACTTCACTGGGCAGCGGTTAAGGGTGATTTGGAGATAATGAAAGCGCTATTAGACGCTGGAGCAGATGTTAATGCGGTTGACAAAACTAAGTGGAGCGCACTTCATTACGCAGCCCTTAGATACAATTCTGGGATAGTTGAGGCGCTTCTCGACGCTGGAGCGGATATCACAGCTAAAACGGAAGATGGCATCATGGCCAACTGGATAGTAAAACGGACTGGAAAGTCGAGTAAAACACTCGATAATACCTTGCACAAACTTAAAGCGATGAGGGAGCTAAAGGGTATGGCGCGATGGATAGAACTAGTGCCGGAGGATTTCGGCAAAGATAGTGCAAGGGTCCATGCAGTTGATGAAACAGGCAACAGCATGCTTCATTGGGCCATTATAAAAAAGGATAAAAAATTTATGAGCAAGATTATAGGTAAAGTCATTGATTTTAACCGTCCAAATAAAGGTGGAGATAAGCCCCTAGATCTAGCAGCAAATAATGGTAATAAAGACGCGGCGAAAGAGCTTCTCAAGAATGGTGCGAATGTTAAAGATATTAAACCAGAGAGTAAGACAAAATTGGCAAACATGGGTCTGGGAAGCGTAAATGAAGGGACATTCACACCGGAAGAGAAGGTCACTGGTAGACGAGGATTGAACTTATTGTTTTGGCGTAGTCATAAAAATGGGGGCGGAAAAGATGAAACGAAAGAACGTGATCCGCAAGTGTAACCAATATTTCTCGGTAGACTCATGGAGAGCTTAAAAAAGATAGAACCCGGGATTGAGGTGAGCAGCCTCTATTTTTTATAGATAACTGGCGTGACGCACCTTCGCCTTAAGCTACCTGGCTCCTCCCGCAATTTGCATAAGCTATATTATTGCGCGTTGTGCACATTTTGCACCCTTGCCTTTTCTGGATTTTTTTGATCAAAAAAAACAGTCTTTTGAAAGCTTGATAGCGCAATAGCGCATTTTACTCAGTAAATCAGGTATAGCGCTTATCGTATCGGCAGCAAAGGTTTATGAGGCAGCGCCCCCCTGAATAATCTCATCAAAAAACGCATCATATGCACCCACATCAATAGGATTATTATCTTTCATGATGCCTGTAACCACATCCAGGCCTTGCTGGGTAATTTTACGATCCAACTCTGGATCCTTCGGTACAGGATAAATGCCCATACCACTGACTTCTAATATACCTAAGCCTTCTGATTTTATTTTTTGATATGAATCACTGGTTTGATAATGATTATTGCGAAAGACCATATGCACAATGGTTTTATCATCTTGCTTATGCACACAAAGATTAACCGAGGCATGACCGGGGTCTGTTTTCTTAAAAGCTGCAATCACCCTTGTAGTTTTTGCAATTAAAGCCTCATGATCACTGCTCATAAAACGGCAAACCGTACTTGGAAAATGCAATAATCCACCACGAAGCCCATCTTGATCAAATTGATAGTCCTTAAGAACCGCAGCTTGCATAAGCGGCAAAGATAAAGCACGCAAACACTGATAATGATGATGCTCTGGAATAGATGCCCCTGCATTGACCACATCACTATTGGAAACCAGGACATAATGCGGCATCTGCTCTAACAAACAAAGTAAATCCGCAACATTCTCACCATCCATGCGCATTGGACTCACCGCCCTTTGCACCAATACAAAATGATAAGGCACCACCGGATAAGGCGTTAATTGGAAAAAATACTTGCGATCTCGAATGGTTTTTTCATAGGCACGTAAAAGCGGTTTATCTACGCTTTCCACCCAGTCAAAGGCAATACGCGAAGCTGCCTGTAGCGTTGATTTTTGTTGGGCATCTTTCTGGTAACTATCACGCACATAGTTGATCTGCGCACAAAAATCTACCTTGTACAAAGGGTCAGAAAAATAATAATGCTTGTTTACCTTGTACATCTCAGGGTGTAAATAACCCGACTCCATAGCCAATTGATGCAAGTGTGCTAAAGCCGCCTCTAAGCCCTCCTTATGCTCTAGTTGCGCTAAAATCTGCTGTACATGCGCTTGTGATGGCAAACTAGAATCTACGCACTTTGACATTGTAGAATCTTATCAATGTGAACTTGCATTTGATCTTTTTGATCAAGCATACTTTGCGCTAAAGCAAACTGGGTTTTAGCACGCTGCAAATTATGCTCCTTAAACTTGGTTTTAAAATAATGATCCCCTTCTAAATAATCCGTCAAAAAACGCACTCCTATCATATACGGCAATAAAGGTGCAGCATCTACTAAGAGCGCCTTTTCATAATCATTAAGCTTATCGCCAACTTGCGATAAAAATCCTTTAGAAAAGGCAGCAAAATAGTCCATATTCATCGAAACCTTAGAAAGATCCGCCTCATCCTCTGCACAAGAGCTGGTAATCGTTCTTAAACAATCAGAATAATCGTAATGGATATAACCTGGCATCAAAGTATCAAGATCTACCACGCAAACCGCTTGATCTTGCGCATTAAAGAGCAAATTATTTAGCTTAGTATCATTATGGGTGACCCGCTTGGGAATCTGCCCCGCCCTGCCGGCATGAAGCACCTTATGCATAAAATCAGCATGCTCTAAAACAAAATCCATTTCTAAGGCAGTATTTTTTGCACGCTTTTGAGGATTATGATCATAAGCATCGTATAAGGCACTTAAACGCGCATTAATATGATGAAACTGAACGATAGTTTCATGAAGTGGTGGCTGTGGCAAATCATCCAATAAGTTTTGAAATTGACCAAAACCTATACCCGCCTGATATGCCTGAGTTGCATTTTCAACCACATCATAACTATGCGCCTGATCCACAAAATTATACAAGCGCCAGCTTTGACCATCAGCATCAACATGATAGTTTTTTTGATCTTGAGTCTTAATCAAGGATAAAACCTGCATATCTGGGAAGGCATCGGGATCTTGGTTTATTTTTTTCTTGATATGTGTGGTTACGCGCTCTATATTTTCCATCAACTCTGGAATCCGCTGAAACACTTTCTTATTGATGCGCTGAAGCACATAACGCAAATTTGGATCTCTTGTTTCAATCAAATACGTATCGTTAATATGCCCACTACCATAGGGCACACTGCTTTGATAAGCAGATTGAGTTTGAAATGCCGCTAATAACGAAGCGATCCTTGTATCCATGCTATGATCCTTGCTCTGATTGATAATAGGCCACCGTATCCTCTAGCGCCTGCACAAAATCAATGCTGGGCACAAACCCTAATTGTTGCGCAATTGCACTAATATCAGCACGCGAGTGTTTAATATCTCCGCTGCGCGCATCAAGATGAACAATCTTGGACCTTGCCCCAGTTAATGCGATAATTTGTTGTGCTAAATCTAAAATAGTGATTTTACCACCATAGGCCACATTATAAATACCAGGATTTTTTTCTAATGCTAAAAAATTAGCCGCTACAATATCTTTAACAAAAACAAAATCCCGTGTTTGTAAACCATCACCATAAATATGAATGTCTTGGTTTTTTAAGGCCTTGGAAATAAAAATAGGCACCGCAGCAGCATAAGCAGAATAAGGATTTTGTCGCGGCCCAAAAACATTAAAATAACGCAGTGCACTGGCACGCAAACTGTGGTTTTGAGTAAAAATACGCGTATAACACTCCCCATCATATTTGCTTAAGGCATAAGGAGACAAGGGCCTTGGCAACATATCTTCTTTTTTAGGCATCACAGGATCATCACCATAAATGGCCGCAGAAGAAGATAAGACCATTGCCTTCACCTTATGCTTCACACAGGCATCTAGTACACGCAAAGTACCAATGGTATTAATTTGATGATAGGCCTCAGGCTGATCCATCGATTCTGGAACACTAATTAAAGCCCCTAAGTGCAAAACATAATCCACACCACAACAAGCCTCATCTAAAGCCTGTGGGTCCATAATAGAGGCATGCATAAGTGATAAATTTGAATCTTGAATATTTTGGACATAATCTCCACTGGAAGTACCGTCATCAAGCACCCGTACTTGGTGCCCAGCACTTAATGCATAATCGACAATATGACTACCAATAAAACCCGCCCCGCCCGTTACTAGATATTGAGCCATTTATGCGCCCTTGTACTTGTTGATAAAATGCATTTCAATTTCCTCAAGCGTTTTACCTTTCACATTAGGCACATAACGCAACACAACCATCAAGTAAATAAAAGCAGCAGTACCGCAGACAATAAAAATGCCGCTATAACCAATATGTGCCACCAACCACATAAATGCACCCGCTAACAAGGTTGAAGTCATCGAATTTAAAAACAAGGCCACACCAAGAAACACACTTCTAAGTCGCGTTGGTAATAGCTCAGACAACAAGGCCCAAACTAGAGCACCTGGACCAATAGCATAGCCGCAGATAAACCCTACCAAACCTCCTAAGACCATATAGCCTCTTTGCACACCTGGCGGCATAAAATGATACACCAATGCAAGAAAAAACAAAGAACACATCGCAATACTTAAGCCAAAAGCTACAATCTGACGCCGCTCAAATCGCTCAACAATGGCAAAAGCTACAATGGTTAAAAGCAAATTCATACCGGTGATAGCGGTGGTTCCTAAAATAGCGGTAACATTTGAAGACAAGCCCACATCATGCAAAATAGTAGCACCCAATTGTAAAAAAGAATTAATCCCCAAGGCCTGCTGTAAGATAGCAATGGAACATACCAATAAAACCGGATAAAGATAACATTTTTGACCCAATAGCTTAAGGGTTTGAGCTATACCTGCTTCATTTTGAGATTGCGCGGTATTTTTCATATCAAGGCTTTCTTGCAGTTCTTGGAGCTCTAATTCTGCTTCTTTTTCGCTGCGTGTAGCACTTAAAACCCGCCTTACCTTATCAAAACGCCCCTTCATTGCCAAATATACTGGAGATTCTAATAAAACAAAGCACCCTAAAAGCATCACTACTCCAGGAATACCAGCAGTTAAAAACATATCACGCCAGTTTTGTGATGCAGCAAAAAGCACATTCACCCAGGAAGCGGCGAATATACCAATGGTTAAAAACAATTGAAATGCTACCAAACCACGGCCACGCATTGCTGTAGGCATAGCCTCTGAAAGATACAAGGGCACTGCAATAGTAATCATACCCACACCAACTCCTTGGAATAAGCGCCCGATAAAAAAGGTACTGTAATTGTGCGCATAGGAAATCATCGGCACACTCATAAGAAAAATAATCGTGGCGTATGAAATCATCCGCTTACGACCAAAAAAATCACACAACAAGCCCGTAAGCAAGGTAGCAATAGCACCGCCGCCAAAAACTGCCGCTGCAGCAAAGGAAAGTTGATTGGCACTCATGGGAATATCATTAGGTACAAACAAAAGCGCACCGGAGATAATACCCAGATCATATCCGTATAGTACACCACCAATAGCGGCAAAAAATAAAATTAAGTAGGCACGAAAAGCAATGGTTTGCTCGGTTTTGTTCAGGGCTTGTTCCATAGTGAGGCATCTTAAAAAAAGTGCCCCTACCCTAACGTGAAATGCGGCAATTGTCAAAATAATATTCACAATATCACGCTTTTTCCTCAGATAGAATTTAACTTTGACTCTAGGGACAAATTCCAGTAAAGTGATGTTTTTAAAACGCATGAAATTCTAATGCAAACACAAACGCTAAAGAGTCTATCTTGGCAAGAGATTCTTGATCCTATCGCTAAGGATTTTGAAACTGCTAGCACCTTGTTACAACAACAATTACAGCATGATATTCCCATTATTGGCGCAATATGCACCGACATTACAAGGCAAAAAAGCAAACGGATTCGCCCCCTACTCCTACTCTTAAGTGCGCGCGCCCTTGGCTATAAAAAACAACAACACTGTCATTTAGCCATGGCTTTAGAACTCATTCATAACGCCACCTTATTGCACGATGATGTAGTAGATGTCTCTCTCACAAGACGCGGAGAGCCAAGCGCGCATATAAAATGGAGTAATGCAAAAGCCGTTTTATGCGGCGATTTTCTCTATGCACAAGCTTTTGAAGTCTTAAGCAGCATTGAGCAACATAAAGCCATTGCCATCCTGACTAAAACCATGAGCCACCTTGCTCAAGGAGAAGTGGAACAAATGCTTGCAGTGGAAAAATCAAATCTGGATAAAGAGGGCTATTTGGCCATTATTAACGCCAAAACTGCAAGTCTATTTGAAGTAGCTGCCCATCTTAGCGCTGAAATAAGCCCAGGAACCCTGGCGCAAAAAGCCGCTATCGTAAAATATTGTAAAGCGCTGGGTATGGCCTTTCAAATTATCGACGACCTTTTAGACTATTACGCTAGTGCAAGTCAAATGGGCAAAAATGCGGGAGATGACCTGATCGAAGGCAAAATAACCTTACCGCTTATTCTCGCATTTGAGCAAGCAAGCCCCAAAGAACATGCATTTCTTAAAAAAGCCATTCGTCAAAAGAAAAACCGCCACTTGAAAAAGGTCATTGAAATTTTTAACCACTACCGCATATACGAGCAAACCATCAACTATGCAAAAAAATATACCCAAGAAGCCATCGATGCGCTATCAGTTCTTGAAGAAAGCCCTTATAAATCAAGCCTTATCGCACTTGCGCATTTTACCACACAGCGAGATTTTTAGACGGCTTCTTGCTGTCCTTTTGCGCAAAACCTGCGATACAAACTGTATATTCCAGCAAGCACTGCCCAGAATATAAAAAAGTATAGTAAAGCTTCTGATTTAGTATGAGCCATAACAAAACTTGCTATCAAAGGACCAAAGGTTGAACCAAGACCGTAGATAACAGTTAATAACGCTACTGCTTGCACTGCCAAATGATCAGGAACCCTTTTGGTGGTGTGTGTATAGGCTAAAGGAAAGCTTACCATAACACTTGCACCCAGGAAAAAACCACCCAAATATAGCTCATAGATAGAATGAGTATTTAATACCAATAGCGAAGCACATACTATCATGATGCAAATACCAACCATGAGGCTGCGCATATCTAATCGATCGGAAAAATAACCAATGGGCACTTGCATCAAAGCACCTCCGGCAACAATGCAGCCTGTTACAAGACCAATTTGATTATGATTATAACCCTTAACTGCCAAATAATACGGCATAATGTCATATAGCGCACCAATACATAACCCGGCAATCACACATAGAAAAACACCAAACGGAGAGTAAGCACATAAGCTTAACCATTTCATTCTCTTTTTTTCCTGAAAATTAAAAGCGCTATAATCACTAAAAAATAAGGGCACTATCGCAATTACACTTATAAAAGCAATTAATCCAAAAATCATCCATATACGCTCTAAAGAGAGCGTTAAAAGTAAACGCCCAAGGGTCATGGCCACATAAAATAAAAAGAGGTAGAAACCAAAAACAATGCCCTTAATACGCTTATGCGCTTGGGATAAAATCCAAGCTTCAATCAACACATATAACACGCCTACCGCAAAACCACACAACAGCCTTAAAGCAATCCAGAAAATTACCTGCATAGCCCAAATACACCCTATGCTTGAAAGTGCCACCGCAGATAAGGCTATGATATTTGCCCTCAAGAAACCAAAACGATTAAGCAAGAAAGGCGCTCCAAAAGCACCTATAAAAATACCACCTTCATAGGCTGTTGCAATCAAACCAACCTTGCTAACAGCTATCGCTTGGTCATGTAATAAAACCGGAATAATAGTACCAAGGTAACTATTGGCCATAGTGAGAATGCATATAGACAAGATAGCAAAAGCAGATTTTTGTAAGGCTGCTTTAACCATTTACTTTCCTTCCAGCGCCTGATGGGCCTGATGTTTAATAGAAACAAGCATATGAAACAAACCATTTCTGCGCGTAGGACTTAGGTGTTTCTCCAGGCCCATTTTTTCTATAAATAGTATAGGCGCAGCTAAAATATCTTGCGGAGTTTGACCACTAAATATTTTTATCAGTACCGCAATCAAGCCAGAGACGATGGTAGAATCACTAATACCGGTAAAATAGATACGATTGTCTTTAACTTCACTGTGCAACCAAACCTGAGACTGACAGCCACGAACTTTGTAATCATTGGTTTGATATTGAGGATCAAAAGAAAGTTCTTTGCCCATGCTAATGAGCATTTGATAACGACTAGTCCAATCTTCAAAAATTAAAAAATCCTCAACCATAGCCTGTTGCCGATCTTCAAGTTCTGACATCCATCGCCCCTATTTTTTTATTTGGGCCATTATACGACCCGACTTATAAAAAGGCAAGATAAATGCCACATTGCAACTGTTTAAGTATGGTATGGATGCATGTATTATTAAGATTGCACTTTTTAAAAACAAGTATTGCTACAAAAATTATGATGCACTTAAGGCTGTTCCCTTGTGCTTCTTTCTTGGACCTTCTTCACCACAATGGTTTCCAAAAACACTAGCACCATTACTACCTTTTTCTCTAATATGGTCATATTCTTCTAAGCAGAAAGAAGCAAGTTCTGCTAGTTTATTCAACTTTGTTGTGTTTCCTTGCTCACCATCAAACTCATCGCTACTATGTTTTCTAGATTCCAGATCCTTCAATATTTTTATTGATCTTTGATGCCCACCATCAGCCGCTTTTTTATAGTATTGTAGAGCTTCTTTATCATTTTTTTCACCTCCAATGCCTTGAGCAAAACAATGTCCTAAAGCGTTTTGTGCTTTTACGCTGCCATTTGCAGCCGCTTTTTCAAACCACACTCTAGCTTGCTCTTCATCTTTTTCAACTCCCCTGCCTCTTACAAGACAGATCCCTAAATTATATTGTGCTTTAAAATCGCCATTTGCAGCCGCTTTTTCATACCACACTCTAGCTTGCTGTTCATCTTTTTCACCTCCTATGCCTTTAGCAAAAGAAACTCCTAAAGCAACTTGTGCACTTGGCATGCCATTTTTAGCCGCTTTTTCAAAACACTCTCGAGCTCGCACTAAATCTTTTTCACCTCCTTTGCCTTTAGCATGAAAACGCCCTAAAGAGTATTGTGCTTCTGGCATGCCATTTTCAGCCGCTTTTTTAAAACAGTCTCGAGCTTGCACTAAATCTTTTTCACCTCCTTTGCCTTTAGCAAGAAAACACCCTAAAGAGTATTGTGCTTCTGCAAGGTCCAGCGCAGCAGCAGACTCCATATGTATTCTAGTCACTTTATCATTAACGCCAGGCTTATCGTTATCGCTTGCTAGCTTATATAAATACTGTGCTACTGATTTGTTAGTAAGCCCGTGCATTAAGATTTCCTTATTGAAAAAAATATGGTTATTTATACAGCGCATTTAAATACGCCACACCTTGCGATACAGTTAAAAACGCCAAAAACATCACAATTAAACAATATACTTTAACTCGCAAATATTATAGATGCAATACTATTTCACCAGTTAACAAATAGGCCCGCGCCACTTGTGCTATCAAGCAAAAGTGAGCTTTTTTTGTATACTAAAGAACCTTATTCTAAAAGCTGTTCCTACATTATTACTATTGGCTAAATGCTTATTCTTTAGATTGCACTTTCAAATGCATGTCTAGCCTGTCCCAGATGTGACGCTTACATTTTTTTTGATAAAAAACTAATTTTCTATAATGTTGCTATTTCGCAATAAGTTAGCGTTTATAAAAAAATTAAAATGTAAGGAATCTATAAGCAATTATTCCATTAAAAGAAATAGTAATGGATTCGTTGAAGGATTTAACAATAAAGCAAAAGTCTTGGAACGAAAATGATATGGACTATCGAATCGAATTAGATTTTTTAAAAGGCCTCTGCTAGATACAGTTGGTCTAGAACGCTTCAAACCAGGTTTGGACGCATTCTAAAAACCAGGAAAAGACGCCAAGAGCCTACTTTTGTTATCCACATAATTTATTTTTTGTAAATATTGTGCATCATATGATGCAGATCAGAATCCTCAATAATAGGTTTGGATATGACTAAATCTTGAAATGCCTGAACAATAGCTTGCATTTGCTCACGACCTGCCAGGTCATAACCTAATTGAGTAAGCCTAGCCTTTATTGCAGCCCAACCAGAATGACGACCCAGTACAAATCGACGGCTCACCCAACCAACACTTGCTGGGTCGATGATTTCATAAGTACCAGGGTTTTTTAATATCCCATCTTGATGAATTCCAGCCTCATGCGCAAAAGCATTAATACCAACAATTGCTTTATTTGGTGGTACAGGAAAATGCGTGATCTGAGAAACTAGTCTGGATGTCGTTAGAATTTTTTTTGTATCAACCTGAACTTCTACAGGGTATAAATCAGCACGTGTTTTTATATTCATTACGACTTCTTCTAGAGAAGTGTTACCAGCACGCTCACCTATTCCATTAATGGTACATTCGACTTGGCGCGCGCCATTTTTGATGGCGCTTAAACTGTTGGCAACTGCTAAGCCTAAATCATTATGACAGTGTGCTGATAAAATAATGTCATCTCTGTAAGCATTAGAATTATAAACATGTTGAAACAATGCTCCATATTCTAGTGGTGACGCATAGCCCACAGTATCTGGTAGGTTAAATATTTTTACACCTTCACTTACTAATGCATTGATACTCTCTGTTAAGAATTCATACTCTGTACGAAAAGCATCTTCAAAACAAAATTGAATATCATGACAAAACTGTTTCGCTCTTCGCACTGATTGAATAGCCGTGTCTAGTACCTGGCTTTGGGTCATATTTAACTTATGTTGTCGGTGAATTTTTGAAGTAGAAATGAATAGATGCATGCGCGGCTTTTTTGCGTATTTTAGAGCTGCTGCTGATGCTTGAATATCCCCGTCTGTACAGCGTGTTAATACTGCAATGACTGCATGATCAATCTTTTTAGAGACCTGCTGCACTGCAAATAGATCTTCTTGACTTGCAGCAGGAAAACCAGCTTCTATCACGTCAATTCGCATATCATCTAGCGCTTGTGCAACAGAAACTTTTTCTGCTACGCTCATACTAGCTCCCGGGCACTGCTCCCCATCTCTTAAAGTGGTATCAAAAATAATTAGCTTTTCTTTTTTTTCTTGAGACATTATATTTACCTCAATGTTAAAAACTAAGATGTCAACTTTAGCATATGGGGAGGCATTTGTCATTTTACTGTTTTTATCATACCAGCCTAACGTTTCAGTTGTTGCTGGAGTGCCTTCGCAATCTCTGAAAATGCCCGCCTTGGTGTTATTTCAATATAGATTTCCCTTCTGAGTAATGATAGATGACGCAAGGAAATCTTTCTTCCTTGTCCATGGTCATTAGTTGTTTTATTGTATACCCTACAGGGTACAACAGACCTTCTGCGAAACTAAGTCTTCGATGCTAAAGATTATTTTTTACTACTTAAAATCCATTTTTTTTTGCAGAAGGTCTATTATTACTATTGGCTAAATGCTTATTCTTTAGATTGCACTTTCAAATGCATATGCTAAGATAGGCCTACTCTAGATCAAAGGATTTCATCATGACTATACTTGCCGACCGTGTTGCAAAGCTTAAACCCTCACCTACGCTTCAAGTAGCGGCCACTGCTGCAAAGCTAAAAAGCCAAGGCATTAAACTATGCAACCTGGCAGCAGGAGAGCCAGATTTTGACACACCAAAGCCCATTGTAGAAGCTGCCTACAGCGCGATGCAAAAAGGCCATACCCGCTACACTCCAGTGGATGGTATTGTACCCTTAAAAGAAGCCATTAAAGAAAAAATAGCGCGCGATAACTCCCTCTCCTATGAACTTGAGGAAATTATTGTCTCCACCGGCGCCAAGCAATGCCTTTATAATGCTTTTATGGCTCTTTTGAATAAAGACGATGAAATTATTATTCCCTCTCCATACTGGGTGTCTTATGCACCTATGGCAGAACTAAGCCAAGCGTCCATCATTCATATCCATACCACAATTGATCAATCCTTTAAATTTACCCCCGAGCAATTAGAAAAAGCCATTAGCCCTAAAACAAAAATGCTTATTCTAAATTCCCCCTCCAACCCATCAGGCAGTGTCTATAGCAAATCAGAGCTTAGCGCACTGGGTGCAGTTCTTAAAAAACACCCGCACGTTTTTATTATTAGCGATGACATCTATGAGTCTATCTATTGGCACGACGAACCCTTTTGTAATATCTTAAATGCCACGCCAGAACTTAAAGACCGCACGATTGTTATTAACGGCGTATCAAAATCATTTGCTATGACCGGCTGGCGCATTGGCTATGCACTTGGACCAAGCACGATTATAAAAGCAATGAAAAGCATACAATCACAAAGTACTTCCAACCCCTGTTCTGTCGCTCAATACGCAGCCCTTGAGGCTTTAACAGGCGATCAAACTTGCCTAAAAAAATTCAATCATACCTACAAACAACGCCATGATTGGTTTATTAAAGCATTGCGCACTATTGATGGTATCAAAGTACAAGCCTCTGCTGGTAGCTTTTATTGCTTTGCTAATATCACAGGTTTAATGGCACAACATGGCATCAAAAGCGATAGCGATTTTTGTACCCATATGCTAGAAGAATACCACTTGGCCTTTATTCCAGGAAGCGCCTTTGGTTTAGAAGGTTATATTCGTATTTCCTTTGCTCAAAGCCAAGAAGTTCTAGAAACTGGTATTGAAAAGCTACGCGAGTTTGCAAAAGTAAAAAATAAAGATGCTGTGTTATAAATTTACAATTTAAAATAAATAAAGTATAATATCGGCTTCTTGTAATAGACACAGATGGAGCACTACCATGATATCTGAACAAACCCGTACCGAGACTTCTTTTAAACCATACCAAACTGGAAAAGACGAAGAATACATGAGTCCGAACATGCTTAAGCATTTTGAAGCAATATTACTCAAGTGGAAAAAATCTTTGCAAGAAGAAGTAGATCGCACCATGGAAAACCTGCAAACAGAAGCAGTTAACTATGCAGATCCTGCTGATCGTGCGGCACAAGAAGAAGAGTTTCGTGTTGAACTTAGAGCACGCGATCGCGAAAGAAAGCTCATTAAAAAAATCGACCAATCTTTGGAAATGATTCAAAGCGAAGAATATGGCTATTGTCAAAAATGTGGTATTGAAGTCGGCGTTAAAAGACTTGAAGCCAGACCCACAGCAGGACTTTGCATCGATTGCAAAACCATTTCAGAAGTTAAAGAAAAACAAGCTGGAGACGACTAAATCACACCCCATTAAGGACAACATGACTGTGATAAATTGGTTAAAAAGGCTCATGCCAAAAAAAGCCCTTACACACCAAGCATACCAAAAGTCACAATTTATACCTGTTCCTAAAAATGTGCTTAGTATTATCAGAAGACTGCAAAACAATGGCTTTGAAGCCTATGTGGTTGGTGGCTTTGTGCGTGATGCTCTTTTAGGCCTCTCGCCTAAAGACGTTGACTTGGCCACCAGCGCTAGACCTGAGCAAATTCGCAAACTATTTTCTAATTGTCGTTTAATCGGTAAACGTTTTCGCCTTGCGCATATTTACTTTGGTAAAGAAATTATTGAAGTCGCCACCTTTAGGGCACAAAAAGATGGCCGTGAGGAATACTCCAAAGAAGGCATTATTCGTCGCGATAATTGCTATGGCACCATTAAAGAAGATGCCTTTCGCCGTGACTTTGGTGTGAATGCCCTTTTTTATGATCCAATCAAAAAGGTCATCATCGACTACTGTGGTGGCTTAAAAGACATAGAAGCAAAAAAAATGCGTCTGATTGGCAAAGCTAAATTGCGCTATCATGAAGATCCAATGCGAATCTTACGCGCAATTCGACTGTGCTGTAAACTGCCAGACTTTGAAATTGAAACCCAAACCCATCAAGCTATTAAATCTAAAGCTGCGCTTTTAGATCATATCCCCAACGCCCGGCGCTATGATGAATATAAGAAAATGTTTTGTAATGGCCACAGCGAAAAAAACTATCACAAACTTAAAGAAGAAAAGCTCCTGCGCTATCTTTTTCCGCCTTTAGCCTCTTACGCATTACAAGCTCAAGACAAACAATTTTATCATGCCGCTTTTGTTAATTCTGATCAGCGCCATAAAGATCAAAAGTCCATTAACCCCATTTTTTTAATAAGTGTGCTTTTATGGCCTGTATTTATGGACGCCTGCACCCAAAAACAACAGCAACATCCCAAGCATTCTTTTTTAGGTATGAGTCATGAGGTTATTGATAGTATTTTCGCTCATCAGCTAGAAGCCTTAGCTATCCCTCGTTTTGGCCTTGAGCATATTCGCCAAATCTGGACCCTACAATATAAACTAGAACAGCGTCGCCCCAAAACCATTTTTGGATTACTCAATCATCCGCGTATTCGTAGCGCCTATGATTTCCTCTTACTTCGCGCGGCCAATGAAACCAAGCTTAAAGAAACCGCACAATGGTGGCAAGATTTTATGGAAAGCGATATAGAGCTCCAACAAACTATGGTTAACAAACTTCGCAAAAAAAGAGTTCCCCGTGGCAAAAGAAAACACTCCAGCACCAAAGGTTAAGGCCCATATTGCCTTAGGAAGCAATCTAGATAATCCATTACAACAGCTTGAGTGCGCCATCACACATATCAAGCGCCACCCAAATATCACCGTAATCGCCCAGGCAAAAATATATCGCTCCACGCCCCAAGGACCACAAGACCAGGATGATTTTTATAATTCCGCTATATCTATTGAAACCACCCTAAGTCCACTTGCACTTTTAGATGCACTGCAATCGATAGAAAAAATAATGGGACGGATTAAAACTAGACACTGGGGAGAGCGGATTATTGATTTAGATATTATCGATTATCAACAACAAGCTTTTAATCACGCAAGACTTAGCATTCCCCACCCTTATGCAAAACTTAGACTATTTGTATTATTACCACTAATGGATCTGGACCCTAATCTGCACCTAGACAATAAAACCGTCACTGAACATCTGGATCTATGCAGTAAAAAACATTATCCTATAGCCCTTAATATTTAAAGGATACACTATGGATTTTCAAGCCCTAACAAAACTTACAGAGCAATATAAAAATTTCTCTATCGCCGAACAATTTCAGGCTAACCCCAAACGCGAAAAAGATTTTAGCTTCCAAGCGGGTCCTTTAAACGTAGATTTATCACGCAATCATATTGATACAGCCTGGATCAAGGCGATGCTTAAACTCTGTGCCCCCTTAGATGTATCCAAGCAAATTCAAGATTTTTTTGAAGGTGCAATAGTTAACCCTACCGAAAAGCGCAGTGCCCTGCACCCTGCCTTGCGCCTGGACCCATCGGCAGTAGAGGCGATGCAAACAAGCCCCATTAAACAATCTTGCTTGCAAACCAGAGCGCATATCAAGCATTGGTGCCAGGTACTAGAGGATGGAAGTTATAAAGGCGCAAGCAACCAGAGCATCGACCATATTGTGCATATTGGCATTGGCGGCTCTGATCTTGGCCCGCGCATGGTTACACGCGCCCTTGAAGCGTATCACACCCACAAGCTGCAAATAGATTTTGTTGCTAATGTAGACGGCCATGAAATGGATGCGGTACTTAAAAAAATCAATCCACACCGAACTTTATTTATCGTGGTTTCCAAAACCTTTAGCACCGAAGAAACTTTGCTTAATGCCACCATTGCCAAACAATTTCTTCAAACTGCACTTGAAACTGAAGATGTTTCACGTCATTTTATTGCGGTGAGTAATAATATCCAAGCAGCCAAAGCTTTTGGCATACCAGCAGCCCACTGCATTGCAATGGATGAAAATATTGGCGGACGCTATTCACTGTGGTCTGGAGTTGGCCTAAGCATTGCCTTAGCGATTGGACTTGAAAACTACCAAGATTTTTTACATGGCGCCCACTTAATGGATAAGCATTTTCAAACCGCACCCTTACAAGAGAATGCACCGTTTCTAATGGCGCTCGTACATATATGGTATCTAAATGGCTTTGCAGCACCAAGCCGAGCTATCTTACCGTATGATAGTCGATTGCAATTTTTTCCCAA
Organism: uncultured Gammaproteobacteria bacterium; assembly: GCA_902563055.1. Lineage (GTDB taxonomy): Bacteria > Pseudomonadota > Gammaproteobacteria > Francisellales > CACEW01 > CACEW01. Next base: position 17,131 of record CACEWE010000018.1, read on the forward strand.
TTTCTTGCAGCAACTGCTTATGGAAAGCTTGGGCAAAAGCGTTAGCAAAAATGGCCAAAAGCTCTCCCACCCCGTTGGTGGTATTATTTTTGGCGATGTGGGTAGTAATGCCCAGCATGCTTTTATGCAATTAGTACACCAAAGCCAAGATTGGGTTCCTGTGGATTTTATTATTGCCCAAACCCCCCACCATGATTTTGCATCCAGCCATGCCTCTTTAATGGCACATTTAAAAGGCCAACGCCAAGCACTTGTAAAAGGCCGCAGCCTTGATGAATCTAAGCGTGAGCTTGAAGAACGAGGCCTAGATAGCAAGGATCAGGAATATTTAGCTGCACATCTTTATATCCCCGGCAATAAACCCTCCACCACTATTATGCTTGAAACGCTCGACCCAATGCATCTTGGTGCCTTAATTGCCCTTTATGAACACCAAACCTTTAGTTTAAGCGTATTATGGGACATAAATGCATTTGATCAGTTTGGTGTAGAATTAGGTAAAGCTTGCCGCAAAGCATATTCAAAATCCTAGGCAAAAAAACCTTGCCTTCGCAACCGTTCCTTTTTACAATGCCTCATACCTTTTTTTTTGTATTTATGCCCTATGCCGATTAGTGATTTTTTGCTCCTTACCCTTGTTGCGCTGATATGGGGTATTAACTTTGTTGTTATAAAGCACAGCTTGTTTTACAGCGGTTTTTTGTGCGTTTTAGCACTGCGCTTTGGCCTCACCAGTATAGTGTTAAGTCCATGGATGCTTAAAGCACCAAAGCTGCCGGTCATTCGGCTTATTATCATGTGCTTACTTATTGGCTGCATATACTTTTGCTTGCTCCTGTATGGCATGCATTTAATGCCTGCAACAGAATCCATTATCATTGTCCAGTTTCAAGTCCCCTTTAGCGCGATACTGGGCGCGTATATTCTTCATGAGAAAATGCATAAGCGGGCGTATCTGGGCATTTTACTGGCCTTTGTCGGGATGATTGTAACCATCGGGCTTCCGCATCGCCAAGGTGAAATTTCCGGTATTTTATTGGTCTTAAGTGCAGCCCTAACCTGGGCCTATGCCAATTGTTATGTGAAGTCTTTACCCAAAATGTCACCACAAGCTTTAAATGGATTTATAGCCCTTATTGCACTGATTCCTGTGGTAGTTTTAAGTCTTATTTTTGAACCCCATAGCTTAAGTCAAAGTCTTTCCCACCCAAATCTACACTTTTTATATTGCATCTTATTTATGGTACTTGGATCAACGATTACCGGCTATGGCATTTGGTTTTCCATGCTTAATAAACACCCGGTATACAAAGTAGCGCCGTTTAACTTACTCACGCCTGTTTTTGGCATTATTGCAGCGCAAATTGTAGTTAAAGAATCCCTTGCCACCCATACGCTCATTGGTGCCTTAGTGTGTATGTTGGGGCTTGGGTTAATTTTACATCGCCCGCAAGGACAACAAAGAACTAGTCTTCAAGCCGATAGCGCTGACCGCAATACGGACAGCTAAGCTCTTTTTTTTCTTCAATAGGCAAATAGACTCTGGGATGGCTGGCATATAGATTATCCTGTGGCCTAGGGCAGTATAATGGCAAATCGCCTTTGGCAACGATAATCGTGTTTTGTTTTTTATCCATGAACCCATCTCCCAATATTCAAATCGCGCCAAGTGTAGCCTTTGTTGTATCTGTTTGTCAATAGCTAGGGGGATTTTTTCAATCCATTCAATTGCTATTGCTCACCATAACACGATGACTTGCTATACAATATTTAGTGGGCCATCTGTCTTTTCCCGTGGTGCTCCTCCGTAGTCTGGAACATCCTGAAGCAATGGCTGTGAGCTCTGAGAGTTTAAAAAATCCAATACTCCGCCTTTCCTAGGAGAGCTCCTATCTCTAAAAGCACTCACAGAGCTAGCATGTACATGAGCTTCTTCTGAAGGAGAGCCTTTACCACTTGGACCACCTGCACCTCCTGTATTAAAACAATTAAAACCTATTGACTCTAGCGTTTCGCGAAAACAATAAAGTGCTAGCGCTTGACCCAAACATCTTCCAAGTGCAGCAATCGGTTGTAATGCCTGAGACCCTGGCACGTCCTGTATTGGAGTAAAAAACATATTTACATTATCACCTAACATATCTCCCATTACTCTATAAATATTTGCAGCAGCAGGCAACACAGCCAATACGCAAGCTGCAAATTGCCACGAACAGAGTTCTTTATATATATCAACAGCCTTTTGGCCTATTTCACGATAAGTAGCTCCATTAATAATCAAAGAAACTACAGACTGAACAATATTAATCCATCCCGTATCTTTACTATCTACCATTAGTGCATAACACGACCCCATAAGGGATGCTAGAATAAATATGAAAGCATTTGAAAATTTTATCGATGTGCGATCACAACATTTACATCCATTAGAATAAACTTCGAGGAAACGTATAGATAAGCCCAAAACAGGAGAAAAATTCATAATTGAACCAACAGCAAAACCATTCATTTTTATATATGCGTTTGTCGTTGTAATATCTGAATAACCATAAAGGAATGATAAAAGCCTATGCCTAGTCGGTACTACAGCATGACTATCTGAAGCTGCAGCTGCAGCTGCAGGAGCTCCAGAAGCAAAAGCAATAAAAGCACAGACAAGATAAATAATACACTTCCATCCGTTGGCATAACCTAAGTCATTAAGACGCGCATTACCTTCTATCAATGCATTTTTATTTTTAAATACCCACAGCGCATTAAAAAAAAACGTAGCAAAAACAGAAAAGTACGACATTTCCAATGTGATTGGAGTAGATTTTATTGCACCTGATACATCCTTTATACCCTCCTCTGCAGCATCCTGCTGTGATAGGGTATATATTATTACAAGTGGGAAAAATATAAAAACAAACAATTTATTTAAAATATTACATTTTTCACTTCCTAAAAAATGATTAGAATTAGAACCAAGATTTGTAACGGGTCCACCCGGATAATTTTCTTCTGAGTTACTAGCTCTCTGTGCCTTAGGGCTTCTCACCTCGGGAGTTATGGAGTGATCAACAACAGGGGGACTTTGATCTGGGCGACTAAATGGTTGATCTTGACCAGGGCCTTGGAACTGCAATTGGTTATCTACTATAGTATGCGAATCTGTATTTGAGGTACAAGAGCTCCTAGCTTTTTGTTCTTCTAATAGGGCATCTTCTAAGGTATCTTCTTCTAAGGCACCTTCTTCTAAGGCACCTTCTTCTACGGCATCAAAATACCGATCCAATCTACGCACAGTGGGCGTATCCCTTTCAACCACCATCCCCGCACAACCAGGTGTCATTGGAGTGCCGCCCTGATGTTGCGCACGCTTACTAGCGCCATTATTTGGACTTGATGAAACAGTTGAAGCAACTACACTAGGGGATTCGGCTGCTGCAGGTGATTGCCCAGCAGACGGCCTGCTCTCTTTTTGTTTAGGACCCATATCTACACTCCTTTTTTATCGTCATTTACCCAGGTAGCACGATAGGTGCTGCAATAGTTTTTGCTACCAAATACGTTTCTTGGCAACACACAAACTACAAGTTTAAAGGGCAAAAGCACTTTTTATTGTTTTCCATGTAAAACGCCTAAGCGTTTAAAATTATTGCTATTTTATTTATTTATAGTTATGAGCAATACACAGCACGCTGTAAAGATTTTTTATAATACGATACTCCTTGTGCAAGCGACACAGTACCCAATTCAAAACAAAATGTCAACAAAATTCACCTCTATGTAAAGAATTTATACAGACCTATAATTAGAAGTTAGCTAAATAACCTAAAAAAGGGTTGACTAATAAATTACGCAAGGCCTTTATTATTCATGCATGCGCGCTCATTGTGCAATGCCCTGATGCACGCTGATTGACTTTAAAGAATAACTAAGATACAATGCTCCTTCATTTTAAAGCGCCCATAGTGCTAAAGCTAAAGCGTAAAAATAACAAAAAAACTAAAGCACTACAGCGCCAAGCGATACAAATATACAGGAGTTGAGCATGAGTTCTACAAGCATAAGTAAAATGAGTAAAATGGGTATCTTCATTGTTGCCCTTGGTGCCATATTTTATGGTTTTGAGTACTTTCTCCGCGTCTCGCCTGCCGTAATGAAAGATGAACTTTTTTCAAGTTTTAGCATGAATGCCACCATGTTCGGTGCCTTTAGTGCTTATTATTTTTATGCCTACACCCCCTTACAAATTTTTGTCGGGATTGTAATTGACCGGGTTAATTTACGCTATGTCTTATGTTTTGCAGTGCTGTGTTGTGCTGGAGGCACCATGCTTATTGGCTACACCGATACTTTTATGTACGCCTGCTTAGGACGTTTCTTACAAGGTTTTGGCTCCGCCTTTGCCTATGTAGGTGCCCTTAAACTTACCGTTAACTGGCTTCCTGCTGAACGTTTTGCAACCGTAGCCTCTTTGGCCACCTCTATTGGTTTTTGGGGCGCAGCCTTTGGTGAAATCTCCATCGGTTATGTAGTAGAGTATATCGGCTGGAGAGATGCCCTCACAAGCTTTTGCCTTTTTGGTATCGTCTTAACCGCTTTTTTCTGGTACTTCTTGAAACTAAATCCTAAAAAATACAATAAGAATAGTATCGACATTCACCACCATATTTCATGGAAAGAAATGTTTAAGCAACTTTTTGAAGCGATTAAAAATGCCCGCATCTGGGTTGCTGGGATCTTAAGCTGCCTTATCTTTTTACCAACTTCTGTATTTGCCAGCTTATGGGGCGTACCCTACCTTCAAATGCTTCATGGCTATGACCTACACACTGCATCTCTAGCCTCATCTTCTATCTTTATAGGTTGGGCCCTTGGCGCAATGATCGTCGGCTATGTTTCTGATTCTATAGGATCACGTGTTAAGGTTATTACTATGGGAAGCTTAGTTGCAACTATATTAAGCCTGGTACTGCTTTATAATGCCAATGTTCCGTTTATGGCAGTATGTTTTTTATTTGTCCTTTTTGGAATGGCCTCAAGCTGTCAGGTGCTTACCTTTGCCATGGCCAGAGATATTTGCTCACCACAAATTGCAGGAACAGCCATTGCCTTTGTAAATACGCTTGCGATGCTCGGCGGTATGATTTTCCAAAGAGGTCTAGGACGTATTATTGACTTTTGCTGGAGTGGTCATCTAGATGCCCAGGGCGCGAGAGTATACACCCTGAGCGACTACCAACATGCCATCGTTATTATTCCCGTATGCTTGTTTTTAGCAACGCTTATTAGCATTACATTTCGCAAAAAAAAACGTTAAAAACAAACTAAACTTTGCAAACGCATAGTATCTTGTACAAACATAAAAAAAGTCATGGCATTTTAGGCCATGACTTCAATATTCTATATGTTAGTCTTTTAAGACTATCTTCCTACTTCTTCGCATTTGTCTTGCTCATGCAATAGCCTTGTGCATGAGTTATCTTTACTTTCAGCAAGGCTCATGGCAGGGCTAAAACTTATCACCCCAAGGATCATGGCTATCATAATATGTTTTAATTTTTTCAAAGTACCCACCCCCTTTTTGTTTCTGGTTACTTACAACTTTTATACACTAATTGTAGTACAAATTTTCCATATTTCAACATTTATATTACAAATAAACACAATATTTATTATATTTTTATATAATTCAAGCACTTATATTTTATGTTTTTTTGGTATTTTTAAGAAAATGAACTTAAAATAGCATTAAAAAAGGCATTTTTGGCTTAAAACATGGGCCTAAAGCGCCTCTTACGCGTGACTAAAACATCAATTTTATAAAAAAATATGCGCCAAATCAGGAATATAGCGTCATTCCCACTCAATCGTTCCAGGTGGCTTAGAGGTAATATCATAGCATACCCGAGCAATTTCTTTGACTTCATTGACAATACGCGTGGCAACTTTTGATAAAAGCTCAAAAGGTAAAGGCGATATATTTGCAGTCATAAAATCTAAGGTTTCTACTGCGCGCAATGAAACCACATAACCATATTTACGTACATCTCCCACCACACCAACCGATCGCACCGGCAATAAGACCACAAAAGCCTGTGAGCTTTTCTCATACCAACCTTCCTCTTTAAGGGTTTGTATAAAAATGCTATCAGCTTGTTGGAGTATCGGTATAAGATGTCTCTCAACAGAACCCATAATGCGCACTGCAAGGCCTGGACCTGGGAAAGGATGGCGATACACCATGGTTTTGGGCAAGCCAAGTTCAAGGCCAAGTTTTCTAACTTCATCTTTAAATAAATCTCTTAAGGGCTCTAAAAGTTTTAAGTTCATGGATTCTGGAAGACCACCAACATTATGATGCGATTTAATTAAATGACCTTTTTGGGTTTTAGATGCTGCAGATTCAATAATATCTGGATAAATAGTCCCTTGGGCTAAAAATGTTACATCAGGATATTTTTTAGCATGCTCCTGAAATACTTCTATAAAAACTCTGCCGATCGTTTTACGTTTGGTTTCAGGATCAGAAATACCTTCAAGCGCATCAAGAAAAATATCCTTAGCATCGATTGTATCAAGTTTTAAACCCAAGGCTTTAAAGCTTTCTTGTACCTGCCCTACCTCTCCTTCTCGCAATAAACCATTATCAACAAATACCGGATGTAATTGCGCACCTACCGCTTGGTGCAATAAAACCGCCAACACCGATGAATCAACTCCACCTGATAAAGCCAATAAAACCGCTTCTTTGCCAAGCGCTTGCTGTATGTTATTGATCATTTCTTTTTTTATATCTGCAAATAGCCAGGTTTGAGGTGCCTTGGCAATCTCAAAAACGAAATGCTTGATAATCATCATACCACAGGGGCTATGGCTCACTTCAGGATGAAACTGCACCCCATAACGTCTTTTTTGATCTTCAACAAACATCGCAACTGGTGCATGCTTGGAATGGGCAAGCGATACAAAACCAGGAGGTGCTTGGGTAATTTGGTCCTCATGACTCATCCATACCGACTCTTTGCCCTGAAGATCTTCAAGCATAGGATGCCTAGCATCAATTTCGATTGTGGCATCACCAAACTCACCACTTTCTCCCTGTATAACCGTGCCGCCATAATGCTGCGCCATTAACTGCATACCATAACAAATACCAAGAATCGGTAAATCTAATGCAAAAATTTCTGAATCTATTTGATAACTATCTGGTTTGTATACCGACTGGGGGCCACCAGATAAAATAATGGCCAAAGGATTATAAGCAAGTATTTCATCTTTAGACATATCATAAGCATGAATTTCACAATACACCCCAAGCTCGCGAATTTTTCTGGCAATCAACTGGGTATACTGCGAACCAAAATCTAAAATTAAAATGCTTTTATCATGATCCATAGTCGTTTTATCCTTTGTTACGGTGTTGATAATTCGGCGGCTCTTTAGTAATGGTCACATCATGGGCATGAGACTCTTGCACCCCAGCACTACTTATCTGTACAAAACGTGCATTTTTATGCATATCGGCAATTGTCGCATTACCGGTATAACCCATTGCCGCACGTAAACCACCAATTAATTGTTCAATCACAGCCTCAAGCGGCCCTTTAAAAGGTACGCGCCCCTCCACGCCTTCTGGAACAAACTTTTGCGCATTTTGACTTTGAAAATAACGCTCAGCTGATCCTTTTTGCATTGCAGCTATAGAACCCATGCCTCTATAGGATTTATAAGAACGCCCTTGAAAAAGCTCAATGTCCCCTGGTGATTCTTGGGTTCCGGCAAATAAGCTTCCAATCATTACACAATCTGCACCTGCAGCAATAGCCTTGGCAATATCTCCAGAATAACGAACACCCCCATCTGCAATAATTTTTACTTTGCTGCGTTTTAAACCAGAGGCAACTGCCTCAATTGCCGATAACTGCGGCACACCAACCCCTGCAACCATTCGGGTGGTGCAAATAGACCCAGGCCCTATACCAACTTTAACTGCATCAGCACCAGCTTTTGCTAAAGCCACCGCTGCTTCTTTGGTGGCAATATTACCAGCAATCACACAGGTATCTTTAAACGCTTTTTTCACTCTTGTTGTCATATCGATAACGGCTTGAGAATGACCATGCGCGGTATCAATCACCAAGGCATCTACGCCTGCCTCCACCAAAGCTTGTGCACGCTCAAAGCCACTATCGCCAATGCCAATAGCCGCCCCTACACGTAAACGACCATTGTGATCTTTACTGGCATAGGGTTTATCGATATTTTTTTGAATATCGCGCAGGGTAATTAAGCCTCTAAGATGAAATTGATCATTGACCACAAGTATTTTTTCAATACGATGCTCATGCAATAAGCGCTTTACTTGCTCTAAATCGTAGCCTTCTTTTACGGTAACAAGTCTTTCTTTGGGCGTCATAACCTGATCAACACAAAGCGTATCATCTTCTACAAAACGCACATCACGGCCTGTGACAATCCCAACTAGTTGTTCGCCGTCCACTACGGGAACCCCAGAAAAGTGATATTTTTTGGTAAGCTCCTTCAGCTGAGCAATGCTTGTATTGGGCCCTGCAGTAATAGGATTGCTCACCACACCATTTTCATATTTCTTCACCCGTTTAACTTGTCTAGCTTGCTCGATGATACTTAAATTTTTATGAATAATACCAATACCACCTTGCTGGGCCATGGCTATAGCTAATGGCGCTTCGGTAACGGTATCCATTGCCGCAGAGCAAAGCGGCATCGCTAAAGCAATGTCTTTGCTTAAGGCAGAGTCAATGAGTGCCTTTTGCGGTAAGACATCAGAATGACCTGGCACGAGTAGCACATCGTCAAAGGTTACACTGTGTGAGAGAATTTTAGACATTTTAGCCCCCTATGGTAAATTGGAAACATTATACGCTAAGCATATAAAAATGCAAAGCCAAAAGGCCTTCTCCATTCGTCTATTTAGCTAAAATAAAATTTTCCCTCTAGTTTAAAGCTTTAAAATATGCTTTAATGGTGCATCCTTCATGCATCAAGATCTTATGAGCGCACAATTAATACACGGCAAAGCCATTGCCAATACTCTACTAGACAAGCTAAAAAATCGTATAGAAAATGAAAACATAAAGCCCGGCCTTGCGGTTATTATAGTTGGTGATGACCCCGCCTCACATATCTACGTAAAACGAAAACACCAAGCGTGCAAGCATATTGGCATTGCATCAAAAATGATTCATTTGGAAGAAAAAGTTAGCCAAAAAGAATTACTGGATCAAATAACCTCGCTCAATCAAGATCCAAATATCCACGGTATTCTAGTTCAACTCCCTTTACCAGAACATATCCAAACGCAAAAAGTTATCGAAGCTATCGACCCCTATAAAGATGTCGATGGCTTTCATCCTTATAATATTGGCCGTCTTGCCCAGCGCATGCCAACCTTATCGCCCTGCACCCCCAAAGGGGTCATGACGCTCCTAAAGGAGACCAATATTGATCTTATTGGTAAAAATGCCGTTATTGTTGGCGCTTCTAATATTGTTGGCCGCCCTATGGCGCTAGAGCTCCTGTTAGCCAAATGCACCGTTACCGTTTGCCACCGTTTCACTGCATCCCTACAAAGTGAAGTAGAAAAAGCCGATATTTTAGTGATAGCAGCGGGCAAGCCTCGTCTTATAGACCCAAGCTGGCTCAAAAAAGATGTGGTGGTGATTGATGTGGGCATCAACCGCCTAGATGATGGCAGCATTGTTGGCGATATTGACTATAAACAAGCAAGCCACAAAGCCAGCTTCATCACCCCAGTCCCTGGCGGCGTTGGGCCCATGACCGTTGCAATGTTAATGCAAAATACCCTAGAAGCCTATCATTTACAACAGAAGTCTTAAGTCTTATTCTCTTTCATCACAAGCATGCATAGCTATCGTTCTATTATTTTCCTTTTTAAAAAAAGTGTATTTCCTGAATCATAAACTAAATCAGTTTTTTACAAAGCTAAATACATATATTTCTTTTGGTAGAGAACTATAAAAAAGTTCTTTGCTCTATACCGGCTTAGCATGCAGCAATAGAACCCAAGTTTTTAAGCATATTTTCTCTATGGGCTAACACCAACATTAGTTTCAGCTTCATCACTGTCGCTATCACTGTCGCTATCACTGTCGCTATCACTGCCAAAGGCACAACGTAATGCAGCTGTTTGAGAGCTTGGTTGTTTTATTTTAGCAGCTTGTTTTTTAGCTTTTTTTTCCTGTTTTCTTTCTCTTTTTAATTGTTCTTTTATTTGATTTTCTTCTTCTAGTTTATCTTTCTTCTGTTTAAATTCACCTTTTTTATGATCGTATAGATCTCGAATACCTTGCTCAGCTTTATCAGCAGATGAAGACTTCAAATAGCAGTATTCTTCCTCTTCGTATATGGTTTTTTTATCTAGCTCAAGGTCGTTTTCTAATTTTCTTTGGAGATCGTTGACACTAAGACCAAATGAATTAGATTCTGTTGATAAATGCAAATTTATAACAAGGGTTCTTTTATTATCAATCTTTTTTTTTATTTCTATATTCGCTTTTGGCTTTTTATGAGTGCCAGCAGGAGAGCTACTTTTGGCATCCAAACTGGTAATGTAGATTCCTAACTCAAGCCCCCCCCCCAAACTTTTGGCATAATTCTGTGCAAGCGCTCTTAAGCGCTGTTATTTGAGGAGAATCTCCAGTCTCAGGCTTATATGACATTCGCAATGGGCCTTCATAATGGTATAAGACGCCTTCTTTTTTTTCATATTGATTGCATTGAGCTTTAGGCTTGGCCTTTACTTTTTCTCCCGCCAATGTATCACATAAACATTCAACATCACTCGGATCAACAACAAAGTTGTAATTATACTTTCTTTCCATGCGCACAGTCTGCAAATCTAAAAACTTGCCATCGGCATAGCTTGCGTAGGTGTAAAAAAAAGTAGACTTTTTTCCCAGTTTTCTATCTATGATAACTTGATTGGTATACCGACCCATAATATTGACCCCAAAAAAATTAAAACAAAATAACATAGAATATAAAATCAAGCAAGCAATTTTGCTAAGCTAATCGATGAAACATTATTAGAAGCTTAAAAATCACCTATAAAAATGCTCGGTATTAGAAACATCCTTGGCGACATCGACTACAAACAAGCAAGCCATAAAGCCAGCTTTATCGCCCCAGTCCCTGGCGGAGTTGGGCCCATGACCGTTGCAATGTTAATGCAAAACACCTTAGAAGCCTATCATTTACAACACAAGTCTTAAGTCCTATTTTCTTGAGCCACAACAAGAAAAAAAACTAGAAAGTATACCTTTTTCCTCTTTTCTGGCAGGCTTTTGACCCCTACAAAAACAGGTACTCCAATGAGGAACCACCTCATCTTTTATACCACTATCGCTACAATGCTTGGCCTTAGTACCAAGCTTTTTTCTTTTTCTCTCTTTCTCTTTGGCTCTTTTCTTTGCGCTCTTAGAGAGTCCTTTATTGGGCAAAGGCTTTCTAGGAGGGGGAGCTACAAACCCTTTACCGCCCCCTTCGTCTACATCAGTATCGGTATCGGTATCACTGGCAAAAAGATTGTGTCCTCTTTGCATCTCCCGCTCCTTTTCTTTTTGATCTAATAGCGGTTTAAAAACGCCATCTAGCTGTTGTTTTAATACAGCTTGTTGAAATGCTTCTGCTGGCCACTCTTTATAATCAATAATCACTACCTTTTCTCGGCCAAACATTTCGTGAAGTAATTCTAATTTTCTTACGCTTTTAGGTGTTAACTGGTGAAGTGCATCATAATGATAGGGACCATGGACTTCAATAACCAACCCTAGAGGTGCATAATAGCAATCTACCGATACTATACCACCCACCCCAAATGCTTTTTCAGATTCAAGCTCAATTCCATACACTGCTTCAATCGCTTTGGTAACATCATCTTGAAGCTTAGATGGCGAGACATCGACTTCAAACTCAAGCCCAAGTAATTTTTCATGCCACCACTTATAATGCTTACAAGGCAACTCAAAACGTCGGTGCTTAAGCTCCGTTAAGGACAAGGCTACTTTACTCCATGCCGCAGCAATAGTTTTTTCACCGATATTTTTCAGCTCATTTCTAATTCCTTCCAATAGCTTATCAATCAATGGCTTGCTCAGTGCAAGAGAAAAATCAGGATCCAAATTTACTAGAGAAAACAATAAGTTTGCTAAATTGTCCAAATCTGAACCTAAGCCTTTACTATCTAATGCACAAAGTAGTGATTCAAGTATACAAACATCATATTTTTCTTGCTCAGTGATAGTAAAATTATTGACAGAGAGTGTTGATAAAATATTAATCAAGTTATTCCTTGATAAAGTTTTTACATCACAAACAACTTTCTTAAGCAACTTAGTAAATATTCTATCTAAATACTTGTTTAAATCATCCTCCTCTTTTAATGTTTGTTTCATAACAAGAAAAATCAATAAGGCCTTATATAAGGTTGCGCCATCAAAGTTTTTCAATTCTATATTCAGCTGAACCGCAAAAACATTAAAGTACGAAGCATAATCCTGTTGAGCATCATCGCCCCCATAACTAAATCCCATCCTAATTAAAACATAATATATATCAAACCTGTCTTTAAATGAAAAATTATTAAAGTTCACACTCAGATAATCTAAAAAGTTAACCAAAATAGAATGATTGTAGCTAGATATACTTAAGGATGAGCGTTCAATCTGCTTAAGAACTGTATCATTAAGGGTTTTTTTATCAAAGCCCATAGCCCTCAAAGCCTTTAAAACTAAAATAAACTCGCCACTTGTAAAATGCTCTGATTTTTTGTGAGCATCAACACAAAATTTATAAATAGTATAATGCATTTTGGTAATCAAGCCTTCAACCCCTTTAAGTTGATTCAAGCCGACCCCCATATTACTAATATTATCAAGTACTAATACCAATTGAGAAGGGCTTATCTTGGGAAGAAGCAACTTGAAATGCGCTAAAAATTTTGTATCTAATTTTTTTTCTTTCAGAATATGGGTAAAATGATACCATCCACAATCTATTGCAGCTAATGACTGTGTTAAAACAGATAGCTGATGGGCACCAAAACTCGTTATATTTTCCTCAATCACGTTTAATAGCCCACTACTAAAGCATCGGGCACCTAAACACATGTTTAACTGTTTAAATTTCACTTTTATGCTTGCAAGCAAACGCACCATTTGAATAATTTCAAGCGCACTCAAATCTTGTAGCTTGGTATTTAATTTAGTCATTAACAGCTGGGGTAAAGCAACAAGCTTTCTCATATCTTGTTGCCAAAATGGAACTCCAATATGGTATAAATGCCATAGCACCCCTATTAATTCTTCATTAGAAAAATCCTCTAAATAATTTTGAACATTTCCTATGCAAAAAGAATCAAAATGCGCACTTTGTTGACTTAATATTTGCCAGTTCAGATGATACCTTTGTAAAACTGAGAAAAATTTTAATAATAAATCCTTTGGAACAATATCACGACTGTCTAAAATCGGAACAAGTGTTGGAAAAAAATTATCTGGCAATACGCCTTGAGAAAACGCATCAGTAAAATTAATACAAGAGCGAAAATTTTGTTTTTGTTGATTAGTAGATACCATCTTGGCAAACCTTACTTATAAAATAGCCGCCACTGTAACCATTAATATAAATTAAATCAACCATTATATAGATATCATACATGGTTTGTTTTATCAGAATAAGCAATAATATCAAAAAAGCACAACAAGCTTTCAAAACAACAGACTCGACGCCTGCTCCAAAAACCCGTATAATAGGGCAAATTTTTTTTCGATAAAGGATAGTCATGTTTAAAAGTTTATCAAGCCGCTTGGGTGATACCCTCAATAAAATTCGCGGCCAAGGTCGCTTAACCGAAGACAATATCAAAAAGACCGTCAAAGAAATTCGCAATGCCCTTATCGAGGCCGATGTTTCCCTTGAAGCGGTACAAGGTTTTATTAAGCGTGTGAAACGCTGTGCCTTAGGCCGTGAAATTAGCTCCAGCTTAACCCCCGGTCAAACCTTTATCAAAATGGTCCGTCGTGAGCTTACAGAACTCATGGGCGAATCTTGTAGCACGTTAAACCTTAATGCCCAGCCACCGGTAGTTATCTTAATGGCTGGCCTGCAAGGCTCTGGTAAAACCACAACGACGATTAAACTAGCAAGGCGCTTACAAGAAAAAGAAAATAAAAAAGTCCTCGTTGCCTCCTGTGATATATACCGCCCTGCGGCCATGGAGCAGCTTAAAACCTTAGCGGAGGAGTCTGATATCCAATGCTGCACTATCAATCCCGATGGAAAAGTATTAGATATAGCTAAAAACGCGCTAAGCCAAGCCAAAAAAGAACTTTTTGATGTACTTATTATCGATACCGCTGGACGTTTACATGTTGATAATGACATGATGGATGAAGTCAAAGCACTTGATAAGCTTCTCAACCCCACTGAAACCTTATTTGTGGTCGATAGCATGAGTGGTCAAGATGCGGCTAATACGGCTAAAGCCTTTGACGATGCGCTATCTCTAACTGGGGTTATTTTAACCAAAGCCGACGGGGATGCTAGAGGTGGTGCAGCACTTTCTATTCGTCATGTTACCGGTAAACCGATTAAGTTTTTAGGCATGGGAGAAAAAACAGATGCCCTTGAGGCCTTCCACCCGGATCGACTTGCTGGACGCATTTTAGGCATGGGCGATGTGGTGAGCTTAATTGAGCAAGTTGAACAACAAGTTGATGAGAAAAAAGCGAAGAAACTATTAAAAAAAGTAAAAAAATCAGGTCTAGATTTTGAAGACTTATTGGATCAATTTCAGCAACTAGAAAAAATGGGCGGCATTGGCTCGATGCTAGAGAAAATGCCTGGCATGGATCGTATCAACCCTCAAGCTTTAGGTAAATTTAACCAAGAAGGTTTAAAATATCAAAAAGCCCTGATTCAATCGATGACGGTGGAAGAACGTCAAAACCCTGAGATTATAAAAAGTTCCAGAAAAAAACGTATTGCACAAGGGGCTGGGCGCGATGTGGTAGAGCTAAACCGGCTTATTAAACAAGTTAAACAAATGTCCAAACTTACTAAACGAATGGGCAAAGGTGGCAATCAACAAATGGCGCAAATGATGCAACAAATGGGCAAAATGCCTTAGGTCTTCGCTTTCTCCCTAAAACAGCTAAAGTCTTAAGCTTAAATAGCCTGGAACAGGGCTAGAAAACTCCTTTACACGGGCGCTAAAATGCGGTATAATCGCCCCCACCTTAGGCACGGAATGTGCTTTAGTTGTAAAATTTGAAAAAAATTGGAGAAAATACATGGTTGTAATTCGTTTAGCACGTGGCGGCTCAAAAAAACGCCCTTTTTATCGTATCGTTGTAGCCGACAGCCGTCGTGCGCGTGATGGTCGCTTTATTGAAAAAGTAGGCTTTTTTAATCCTATCGCCAGTGGTCAGGCCGAACGCCTACGTATAATGCAAGATCGCATCGACTATTGGGTCAGCAAAGGCGCTCAAGCTTCTGATCGCGTTAAGTCTTTATTAAAAGAAAGCAAAGCATCTACCAAAGCTGCGTAAGCTATGACTGCGCCACAAGCGGACAATACCGTTATTATGGCTAAAATCGGTGCCCCAGTGGGCACCGATGGGACCCTTAAGCTTCATTACTATGGCGAGGATCCTCAAGATCTCCTTCAGTATCAAAGTCAATTACTGATACAACACCAAAACAAATCCCCTTGGCAAAACTTAAACGGCCATAAAATATTCTTTAAAGGCAATAAGCTTGTAATTCGTTTTGCATCCTGCACCGACCGCGACATCGCGCGCAATCAATACACCCACGCCCTTCTAGCAGTTTTGCGCAGTGATTTACCAGATATTTCAGATGAAGAAAGCTACTACTGGCATGACTTAAAAGGCCTCAAAGTACTCGATCAAAATCATAAGGATCTTGGCAC
This sequence comes from uncultured Gammaproteobacteria bacterium, assembly GCA_902563055.1. GTDB lineage: Bacteria > Pseudomonadota > Gammaproteobacteria > Francisellales > CACEW01 > CACEW01. Next base: position 33,116 of record CACEWE010000018.1, read on the forward strand.
CATCAGTGACATCTTTGAAACGGGCGCCAATGATATTATTGTTGTTAGTGGTAAAGAGAGAATTTTAATTCCTTATACCAAAGACTATATTACAAAAGTTGATCTAAAGGCAGGAACCATACACGTATTTTGGGAAGGATACCAAGACTAATGGATATCGCTCTTATTTCGATTTTTCCTCATTACTTTGATGCGCTTGAACAATTTGGTATCACCAGTGGGGCTATCAAAAAAAAATGTTGTCAGCTACACTTTTTCAACCCACGCGATTATACCACTGATCGCTATCAAAGCGTTGATGATCGCCCCTATGGCGGCGGCCCTGGAATGGTGATGCGCCCAGAACCCCTCAGCAAGGCCATTTTAGCTGCAAAAGAAAAACTAGGCGCTGATGCAAGCGTAATTTATCTAGACCCTAAAGGCTCCACGCTGCAACAAAGTCATATTGAAAACTATGCCCAATTGCAAATTCCTTTGATCCTTTTATGCGGCCGCTATGAGGGCATTGATCAGCGTATTATCGATACGCTTGTAGATGAGAGCATTTCCATTGGCGATTATGTCTTAAGCGGCGGCGAGATTCCAGCCATGGTCCTAGTAGATGCCATCATCCGCCTTTTGCCAGAAGTTTTAAATAGCCAAGCCTCTGCGCTTGAAGACTCCTTTAGTTCTGCCAATAATGGCGCTTTAGATTACCCCCACTATACCCGCCCGCCCTCATGGCAACAATTAGAAGTGCCAAAGGTGCTTATGAGCGGGGATCATCAAAAAATTGCAGCGTTTCGTGAATCACAAAGGCCCACGGCAAAAAAGAATAAAAGCTAAGTTACGCTTCACACGCACTTCGCCCAACTTGCATCCTTTGTTAAAGCCAGTATAATAACACCAGCACAATTACCTGGAATACCATTGGTTCGCATATTAAGCGTTGAGGACATTAAACGCATCGTTGCAAAAGAAGGCCTGCAGTCAATCTTACAACAACTTTTAGATCAACAACTAGCAGACTTTAAGCGCTGGAATGACTTTTCAAAAAGCTCACGTCACGCCACGCATGGTCATAATGGCGTCATCGAACTCATGCCCATTCACGATCGCAAATACTATGCACTTAAGTATGCCAGTGACCACCAAGATAATCCTAGTAAAAATCAATTTACGGTTATAGCACAAGGTATTTTATCAGACATTGAAACTGGCGCGCCACTTTTAATCAGTGAAATGTCACTGCTTACCGCGCTTCGTACCGGCGCCCTAAGCGCACTAGCAAGCCAATTACTGGCTAACCCAAACCCTACAATCATGGCTTTGATTGGAACTGGTGCCCAAGCGGAATTTCAAATACTTGCCCACCATCTCCTTTTGGGCATCAATCGTTTTCAATGCTTTGACACCGACCCTGAAGCAGTGCAGAAATGTTGCAATAACCTTCAAAACTATGAAATAGATATTATTCCCTGCAAAAGCATTACCCAGGCCCTAGATCAAGCCAACATTATTACCACTATGACCTCTACCAATCAAAAGCATATCCTTTTTGATGTTGAACAGGTTCCTTCTGGCGTTCATATCAATGCACTAGGGGCTGATACCATTGGCAAAACCGAGCTAGACCCACATCTTTTAACCCTCTCGAAAATTATTGTAGAATACTTACCACAAACCAGCATTGAAGGCGAGGTACAAAATGTTCCCTTGCATCATGTAGATGCGGAAATGTGGGAGGTGGCAAGTAATATTGTTAAAGGGCGCGAACACCATGAGGAAATTACGATTTTTGATGGGGTTGGCTTTGCAATAGAAGATTACTCTACTCTTTGCTGTTTTTATGCGCTTTCCCAAAAACACCAAATCGGCACCCTCTTACCCATGACACCAAAAGCGCAAAACCCAAAAGATTTATTCGGAATACTCATTGACTAATTGCATTGCCCCTTTAAAAATTGGCAGCTTATGCCTTAAAAACAATCTTCTTCAAGCACCGCTTGCTGGCTATTCTAACGCACCATTTCGCCTCTTAGCCTATGAATATGGGGCTAGCCTGTGTTATACCGAAATGATTAGCGCCTATACTTTAATTCATAAAAAATCTCTGCAGCAACGTTATACGTACAAAGATCCCAAGGAAAATCTTTTAGCTTTTCAACTTGGCGGTGCAAAAGCGGACATCATGGCCATGGCTGCAGCTAAAGCTCAAACATATGGCGCCGACTTGATTGATATTAATGCCGGCTGCCCAAAAGCTAAAATTCGTAAAAACCAAGCTGGCTCGAAATTATTAGAGAACCTTGATAATACTCTGGCCATTATCAAAGCGATAAAGGCAGAAATAAGTGTCCCACTGACCTTAAAAATGCGCTTATTAGATCCAAATTCACAAGAAGAAAGTATTGCGTTTGCACAA
>CACEWE010000019.1 GCA_902563055.1 uncultured Gammaproteobacteria bacterium
ACCCTCAGCCTGTAAAGGACCATGATAAGGATCTTGACCCAAAATAACCACCTTAAGCTTTTCAAAGGGCGTTAAATTTAAAGCTCGAAAAATCTGACTGCCCTTAGGATAAATAACCTTACCTTGCGCTTTTTGGGCAAGAAGAATTTTTTTTATCTCCTGCATATACGGCTTCTCAAACTCCTCTTGTAGATAAGACTGCCAGCTTGCATCTAATTTTATAGCTGAGTCCTGCTGCATATAGCCCCTTTTGCGTTCTATTAAAACGCCTTGATCATAACAAATTAAGCCTATATTAGGCAAGCCAATTGAACCACACTGACTATTTTATGGCATGTTTAAGTAAATCATCCATGAGCTATGCTAGCTTTGATACGTCCCCTTAACCAGCCTTGGGTAAATCTTTCCAGCTGGTAGTATATGATGCAGAGCGCTGCGCCGTAATAGCCAAAGGTGATGCGTCTTTTTGAGCCCAATAGCTTTGGGTTCCTTCAGCAGCTAAATGAATCGCCTGCTTGCCATATCGTGATTTAACCGCTGCCATAGTATGCATAAGCTTTTGCGATTGCTCCCTATCACAAGCCTGCTCCTGTAACCATAAATGATTTTGTAATTGACCACTAGGATATAAATCAGAGAGGATAATACCGGCTTTTTGATAGGCCACCCCTTCTTGATAAATATTAAAAAGCAAACGCTTGGCTAAACGGGTTAATACCCGAATATCAGCACTGGGAAAAGCCAAAACCCCAGATGCAGATTGCGCATAAGGATTTTGAATATTAAATAAACGACTACGAACAAAAACCTGTAGCATCTTAGTCTGTAAACCTTGCTTTGATAAACGATTATGCGCTAAGGAACAAAAGTGACTCAGCGCTTCTTCTATATGCTCTAAATGATACAAAGGCCGGGCAAAAGATCGTGATTTAATAATTTGATGTTGGACAACTTTAGATTCAAGCTCTTTAAAGTTTAAACACGGCTGCCCCTTTAATTCGCTCACCGTGCGTGCTAATACTACTGAAAACTTACGCCGAATAAGATGGGTATTTGCTTGAGATAAATCCCAGGCAGTTTGTATACCCATAGCCAAAAGCCGTTTACTGTACGCACGCCCCACACCCCAAACCTCGCCAACAGGAATATGCGCTAACCATTTTTTTTGTGATGGATAATCCTCCAGCGCACACACAGGCACTTTAAGAATTTTTTTGGCAACATATTGCGCAACCTTAGCCAAGGTTAAACTCGGCCCAATGCCAATGGCAGTGGGAATGCCTGTATATTGCAATACACGCTGGCTTATTTTACGGCAGTACTGACTCAAATTGACACCAGAAAAAGCGCGAAGATCTAAAAAAGCTTCATCGATAGAGTATATGGCAATTTCTGGACAAAAAGATTCTAAAATTTGCATCACTCTATTAGATAAGTCCGCATAAAGGGTGTAATTTGAAGAAAAAACTTTAACCTTGTGATCCCTTACTATCGGCATTGCTTGAAAATACGGCACACCCATTTTAATGCCTAAGGATTTTGCCTCGTTAGAGCGCGAGACCACACAACCATCGTTATTGGACAGTACAATAAGGGCCTTGTTTGTTAATGATGGATCAAAAACCCGTTCGCAAGAAGCATAAAAATTATGACAGTCTACCAGCGCATACATTAAACCACCTGCCTTACCACACTCACTACAACACCCCACATAAGGCTATCTTGAACATGAGTGATGTCTATAGGCTCATAAGCAGGATTTTCAGGCATTAATAAAACCTTTCCTTCTCGCTTATACAAACGCTTAACGGTTAAATCTCCCCCCTCTATAGACGCAATAACAATGCGATCATGTCGAGGCTCTAAAGAACGATCTACAACCAGAATATCCCCTTCGTAAATGCCCGCGCCTTCCATAGAGTCGCCCGTAGCACGCACTAAAAAAGTAGCCGCCGGATGCTGGACTAAATATTCGTTTAAATCAAGACGCATTTCGATATGATCATCAGCAGGAGAAGGAAAACCTGCCTGCACCTTAGAACTATAAAGTGGCAGCTTAAAACTCTTCAGTGCGATAAAATCCATGACTTGATCAACCATAGAACATGGTATGCGCATGGGCTTGGTTGCCTCGCCAAACTTGCCCAGCCCTTTTGGTCTTCCTGCGCCAATTCTTGCACCACCTTTCGTCATATTGCTCTCCTTTTTTGATTATTGTACACTTATCAAAAGAGAGTGTAGTGCATGTCCTCTAGCGTGTCAATAAAAAAAATAACAGTACAACATAGTCTTGATCAGGGAAGAAATAGGTTTATGCTTCAAGGAAATTTTAGTTTTACATTCCTAACTAAAATTATCACACAATAAGCTTAAACGCCAAAAGAGGGAATATTTACTAAACCTCTATTTCTTATGCTCACCCATAAGCTTATTGATTAAAATATATCAAGCAATCTTTCAATAATCCTTATGTTTTTTTACTAATTTTTCTAATGAGCTAGACTGACTCAGCTTTTTTATGTGGAATCTATACGAACTAAACTACCATTTACAGCTCTCACTTAGGTTTAAGCCTATGCTTAATAAAATACTTAGGGTCTTGCATCTTTCAAAAATAACAATAGCTAGCCAAAAATGTTTTTTTAAAATATGCAAAAATATTACTGCATACTAAGCAATTTACTCAACTCTATTGCATAAGGAAATGATTTCGCATATAGTTTCACCAAAACTAAAACTGGCAATAATCATGATACATAAGCAAAAGCTCAGCAAACATAAGTATGCTCTACTTCTATTTTTTACTGCACTAGTATGCATAACGTATCAACCCTGGATTACAGCCTTATCTATAATTTTATTATTTTTTTACTCTATAAAAGCGCCCTCGCAAAAGAAAATAGAACCAAAATTCTCTATAAAAAAAGAACAGTATGTTATTTTGACACTATCCTTGTTGATTATAACTACTAGTATATTACATTTTACATTACCAGCCTTTCTCGGTGCTTTTAATTACATCCCTTGTTTGCTTTTTCTATTAGCCTTACTACATTCACCGATTGTATGCAAGCACTCAAAGGACAGCCTATTTTGCCTCATTACAGCACAAATTCCATTATTTGCTGCCATATTACTTTTGAACATACACAACCCCCTCCAGAGCCTTTTAAAGCATGTAATAAGCAATGGAAGTCACAGTATAGAAAACCCCTTTTTCCTTAACAAAAATAATTTAGCCATCTGGGCTGCAGCTATTTTCTTACTCAGTATGAATGCACTCTTGTGCAAAAAATACAGTAAACAGAAAAAAATTATTTTAACAATGACTATGATTACTGCAACCATATCACTTTGTATACTCATATCAAGAAATAGTATTATTTCTCTTAACTTAGCTTTTATGCTGCAAATTTTTATAATTCATAAACATCATAACTTTAATCGTCAAACCATATACACTGTACTTGGAGCAATGCTACTGATAACGAGCATCAATATTAGTACTTTTAGTCATCGCTCCTTACCCCTAATCAGAAATAATCAAGTGATTTCTTCATACAAGAGAGAAAAAGCACTAAAAAATATCAAGCAAAAAGCAAAAATTGTATCTTTAGAAACTGATACAACGTTGTCAATAGAACTTAATAACATAGCACAGAATAATGGCTTTAAAACATACAAAGACTTACAAAATACTATTGAGAGTACTAGAACGAACCCAGCTAATAAGGAAATTAGATGGCTGATTTACCAATATACTCTCAAACACCTCTTTGATCACCCGCTTCTTGGATGGGGCTGGCAAAGCTTTGAAGAAAATTTTCGCAATAGCAATATAATTAAACAAACCAGCTTTATAAATAATACCCTTTTTAACAATACTGTCAGTATTGCAAAAAACATTCACCATCCTCATAACTTATATTTAACATGGGCCTTTGAAGGCGGCGTTTTAGTTTTTATTGGATATATGTTTTTACTTGTACTTATACTGTTTAGAGGCTGGCACAATAAAGATTGTCTATTTTTTTTCTCACCGCTTTGCTTACTCTTACTATCAGGCTTTCTAGATAATTTGTTTTTTGATCCACGTATTAATTTACTATTTATTATTCTGGTTGCATGGAATTATAAGGGACGATATAACTTTTCAGAAAGTTCAAATAATTAAATTTTCAAAGAAAAGCAATTTGCGAAAAAACGCGATCTATCTTTTTAGTTTTTTTTTCTTAGTGTACGCTTTTTGATACATTGGAAAAGTAAAAATAAACACCACTGTGCCAAAAGTAATACCAATAAAATATTATTGAATGGATTTGAACCATTTGAACCAGCTTGCCATGTCCATAAATGAGCCATAGCACTACCCCAAAATAAAAATATCCAAGAAGCATGTAGACCTATGCCAAAAGCAATGCGCAAATCAAAATAAAATTTAGCTTGCCCTAACAATAAGCCCATAACAAATAAAGGTAAGAAAAAATGGATATTAAAATGTAATATTGCAAATAGAATACTCGTTAATAAGATGGCAAACCATCCTTTTCTATGATCTTTGTATGCCTCATAAAAAAGAAAACCTCTAAAAAAAAGTTCCTCGATAAGGACCAAACCAACAGCACCAGCAAACCATGAGGTTTCCATTAGTAATAAAGATAAGCTCATGTGAGCTAACCCGCTCCAATGTACCTCTTTTAGTGAAAAGAAATAAAGCATATACAAAGTTACGCCAAAAGCCCCTAGGAAAAAGCCTAAAAGCCACTCTTTAAATGTATTAAAGTTGAATTCTAAACCAAAAATTTTAAAAGGCTCTGCTTCCTTATGAACTACACTTACCCAAAAATAAAGTAGAAATAAAGATGCTGGATATAAGATGACAAATGAATAGGCTCTTCCCATGTCATACCAATAACTTGCGCTATTACCAATCAAATTCCAAATAACCTTCGGCAATAGCAGTAGTATAACCAAAGCTAAAAAGCAGCCCAAACGTATCGGTAAATTTTGCTTACCTATGTACTTGGGCATTTGTTGAAAATTTAGACAATTTACGTATTTAGCACCCATTCATATGCTTCAAATCTCTACTAAAATGGCTAAGATTCTATAAGTTCTATAAGAATTAAGCAAGAGGATCATGTCGCGGCTCTAAAGAACGATCCACCACAAGAATATCCCCTTCGTAAATGCCCGCGCCTTCCATAGAGTCGCCCGTAGCACGCACTAAAAAAGTAGCCGCCGGATGCTGAACTAAATATTCGTTTAAATCAAGATGCATTTCGATATGATCATCCCCAGGAGAAGGAAAGCCCGCCTGCACCTTAGAACTATAAAGTGGCAGCTTAAAACGCTTCGGTGCGATAAAATCGATGACTTGATCGACCATAGAACAAGGTATGTGCATGGGCTTAGTTGCCTCGCCAAACTTGCCCTGACCTCTTGGTCTTCCTGGGCCAATTTTTGCACCACTTTTCGTCATTTTGCTCTCTTTTTGATTATTGTACACTTATCAAAAGAGAGTGTAGTGCATGTTCTCTAGCGTATCAAAAAAAATAATGTAATACTGTTACTTAAAGATGGCAGCATGGCTCTTTGGTTTTTATACTTATTCTTCAAGCCATGCGTGCGCTTAATTTGCTATACCACTCCTTTTTGGCATGGGCACCATTAAGTGTAGTTAAATTTTTACAATATACAAAAAATTTATTGTTTTAAAGCGCGTGAAAGCTCTAAAATTTGATCACGCACCCGAGCTGCTTCTTCAAATTCCAACGCTTTAGCATGATGCTGCATTTGTTTTTTTAATTGCTTAAGCTGTTGATCTATATCTTCAATAGCCATAGCTTGTGGCACAACAGAGCTTGTTTCTTGGGATTGTTTATCTCCCATTTTCACTAAATTATCACGCACCGCACGGACAATACTTTGCGGCGTAATGCCATGTTTTTCATTATAAGCTTGCTGTTTTTCACGACGTCGATTGGTTTCATCAATCGCCCGTTGCATGGAACCAGTTATTTTTTCAGCGTACATAATAACCAAACCATCAACATTACGCGCAGCACGACCTATGGTTTGAATTAAAGCACTTTCTGAACGCAAGAAGCCTTCTTTATCAGCATCAAAAATCGCCACCAAGCCTACTTCCGGCAAATCTAAGCCCTCACGCAGTAAGTTAATGCCCACCAAAACGTCAAAAGCACCAAGACGCAAATCCCGGATAATTTCAATCCGCTCAACGGTTGCAATATCTGAATGCATATAACGAACCTTTACACCTTGTTCATTGAGATAATCGGTTAATTGCTCTGCCATTTTTTTGGTTAACGTGGTGATTAAAATTCTTTGTTTTTGCTTGACCCGATTTTTAATTTCACCAAGCACATCATCCACCTGCAATAAGGCACTGCGAATGTCTATTTGTGGATCTAAAAGCCCCGTTGGCCGAACCACTTGTTCCACAATCGTTTGGGTTTGCGCATATTCATATTTGCCCGGCGTGGCTGAAACATAAATGGTTTGCGGTCTTCTTTCTACAAACTCTTCAAAACGCAAAGGCCTGTTATCTAATGCCGAAGGCAAACGAAAACCATATTCCACCAAGTTTTCTTTACGCGAACGATCGCCCTTATACATCGCGCCAATTTGTGGCACGCTCATATGGGATTCATCAATAAATAAAATACTCTCTTTAGGTAAATAATCAATTAAGGTTGGCGGTGGCTCACCTTTTTGCTTGCCCGTTAAAAACCGCGAATAGTTTTCAATCCCCGAGCAGTAACCAAGCTCCAGCATCATTTCGATATCATATAAAGTACGCTGTTTTAGGCGTTGTGCCTCAACAAGCTTATCCATAGACTCAAGCTCTTTTAAACGGTCTTTAAGTTCTGCTTTTATTTCTTCAATGACTTTTAAAATCCGCTCCTTGGGGGTAACAAAATGACTTTTAGGATAGACACTTACTTTCTTTATATCTTTCTCTAGCTGCCCACTTAGTGGATCAAACCAGCTGAGTTTTTCCACCACCTCATCAAATAATTCAACCCGTAACGCAAACTTGGCCGATTCTGCCGGAAAAATATCTATTACATCACCACGCACTCTAAAATGACCACGCTCTAAGACCATATCATTGCGGTTATACTGACACGCGGTTAAGCGTATGAGTAAATCACGCTGAAAAATCTCCTGCCCTACGGCCAAATCTATGGCCATTTTGCCATAGGCACTAGGATCCCCCAATCCATAAATTGCAGAAACCGTTGCTACTATAATCACATCTTGTGCACTCATAAGCGATTTAGTGGTGCTTAAGCGCATTTGTTCGATATATTCATTGATAGAGGCATCTTTTTCAATATAGGTATCAGAAGCAGGCACATAGGCCTCAGGTTGATAATAATCGTAATAGGAAACAAAGTATTCAACACTGTGCTGTGGAAAAAATGATTTCATTTCATCATACAACTGCGCTGCCAAAGTCTTGTTATGGGCTAATATCATAGCAGGACGCGAGGACTGGGCTATAATTTGTGCCATGGTAAAGGTTTTACCAGAACCGGTAACCCCTAGTAATATTTGCTCATCTAAGCCTTTTTTAAGACCCTTGCCTAAGGCTTCAATAGCCCGCGGTTGATCACCCTTAGGCTCATAAGGAGAAACCAGCTTAAACAATGAAGACATCTTAACACTTAAAGGGATGATCAATCACAATCGATTCACTGCGCTCAGGACCCGTGGATAACATGGCTATGGGCACATGAACCGTTTCGCTGATAAAATTGCAATACTGCTGGGCTAATAGAGGTAATTCTTTAAACTCTTTGACCCCTTTAGTGCTTTCCTGCCAGCCAGGAAGCGTTTGATAAATGGGCTTGACCCGCTCTAAATCTCTAACATCATAGGGCATATAGTCGATTTCTTCACCATCTAACTCATAGGCTGTGCACACTTTAATTTCAGGAAGTTCATCAAGCACATCAAGCTTGGTAATAATTAAATGGGTTAAACCATTGACAATAATCGCACGCTTAAGCGCGATTAAATCCAGCCACCCACAACGTCTACCACGTCCGGTTACGGTTCCAATTTCAGCCCCAACTTTCGCTAAATGCTCCCCAGTTTCATCAAAAAGCTCTGTTACAAAGGGTCCAGCGCCAACTCTGGTATTATAGGCTTTTACAATACCCATCACAGAGTCTATGTAGCCAGGTCCAAGTCCCGTACCGGAAGATACCGCACTTGCTGTGGTGTTGGAAGAAGTCACAAAAGGATAGGTTCCGTGATCTATATCTAATAAACTGCCCTGGGCACCTTCGTAAAGTATATGCATATCTTGCTGATGCGCTTGAACTAATTCTTGCTGTACATCACCAACATAGGGTAAGAAATGTTCGGCCTTTTGCAGTTGCTCGTCGATCATAGCCTCTACATCCAATGGCTTTTGCTGATAATAGTTTGTTAGTACAAACTGATGATAATCCATCAAAGCCTCAACCTGAGCACGAAATACTGCTGGATCTTTAAGCGCTTGTACTTTTACCGCGCGCCGTGCTACGACATCTTCATAACTTGGGCCAATGCCACGCTTAGTGGTGCCAATTTGATTGCTACCACGCTTTTGCTCGCGTGCTTCATCTAGCGCAATGTGAATTGGTAAAATTAAGGCTGCTTGGTCAGAAATAATAAGACGATGCTCAAGCGATACGCCCAATTCCTGGACCATTTTCATTTCTTTCTCTAGCGCTGCAGGCGAAACAACCATGCCGCCGCCTAAAAGACAAATAATGTTGGAATGCATAATGCCCGATGGCAACAAGCTAAGTTTAATAACCTGATCACCAATAACTAAGGTGTGTCCTGCATTATGGCCGCCTTGAAAACGTACCACATAATCACACTCACTAGCAAAATAGTCCACTACTTTGCCTTTTCCTTCATCACCCCACTGCGCACCTAAAATAACAACATGTTTAGCCATTTAAATTCCTGTAAAAATTTGCATAAAGACAATCACCACAAGGCCAGCAATAAGCATTGCCAAACCCATTTTACGAATAACGGATTCTGATTGATCAAACATTTTTTTTAAAAAACGACGGTAGCGCCCTGGGCTAATAAACGGCATTAAACCTTCAAGCACTAACACCAAACCCAGCGCTACTATATAAATTTGCCAGTCCATTTAGGCCCCCTTTTTTGATTGATCACCTGGATTAAAGTATTTAAAAAGCGCTCCTTGTGGCGATAAGACCATGGTGGCATTGTTTTTCTTAAAGACTTGCTGGTAAACGTTCAGTGATTGCATAAAGTCATAAAATTCAGGATTTTGATCATAGCTCTGGGCATAAATAGTCGCTGCATTTGCATCCCCTTCTGCTCTAGTTTTTAAAGCTTTAGATTTTGCATCAGCAACAATCACCACAGCTTGCTTTTCTGCCCGGGCTTTAATTTTTTCCGCCTGAAAATGACCATCAGCACGAATACTTGCGGCAGTTTTTTCCCGAGCAGAACGCATTCTTTCAAAAATGCGTTTGCTCACCTCTGCAGGTAAATCGACTCGTTTAATGCGCACATCTACCACTTCAATACCAAGGCTTTTGCCTGATACTCTAGCCTGTTGAAGAATTTCTTTCATCACTTCAATACGCTTAACAGATAAAAGTTCTTGAATGGTATGCTTACCAATAGTAGCGCGCATACCACCATTAATTTTAGCCTCCAAAAGACTATTGGCTTGAAGATAAGAACCACCCGTTGCAGTGAAAAATGGTACAATGTTTTTGACGCGCCATTTTACAAAAGCATCCACGGTCACATCTTTTTGCTCAGAGGTAATAACCCTGGAGGATTGAATATCTAAAGTTTGAATTCGCATATCAAAAAGCTTTACGGTTTCTATTAAAGGAATTTTGGCATGCAAACCAGGTTGTAAAATGTAAGCCTGGCCATCCTTTTGTTCTACCTTACCCAAGCGCAATATAATACCTTGTTCAGTTTGAAAAATAGTAAAAAGTGCCATGTAAAGTATTATTACAATAACTGCAATTGCAGCAATAATGGGTTTGAGATATTTAAACATTAGAATTCCCCCTGTATCGCATATAGCGCTTCATACGATCGAGTTGTTGTTGATTAAGTGTTTGAGTTGAATCTTTGCTTTGATTGTTTACTGCTGTATGTACTACCGTAGACGAAGCCGCATTATTGGCAGCATTTGGAGCGCTTTGATTGAGCTTATCAAGCGGCACGTAATAAAGGTTTTGATTACCTTTTCCAGCAGGCACCAATACAATTTTATTGTTGGCCAATACTTGGTTCATTGCATCTAAATACATTCTATCATGGGTTACTTTTGGTGAAGCTTTGTAAATAGGTAATACCGCATCAAAAACTGCAGTTTGACCTTTAGCAAGCAAGCTCACCTGGTCTTTATAGGCTTCTGCTTGTTGTAATAGCTTAACCGATTCACCATTGGCTTTAGGAAGCAAACGGTTAGCATAACTTTGAGCCTCATTTTGCATTTGCTGGTTTTCCTCACGCGCTTTAATCACATCATCAAATGCTTTTTGGACTTCTGTGGGCGCAGTGGAGCGAATTTTGGTTACATCAACAATTTCAACACCCAAACCATACCGATCTACCAAACGATTCATGACCTGACGGATTTGATCAGTTACTTTGGCACGGCCAGTGGTTAAAATAAAGTCTAAATCTGAAATACCAACTACTTGACGTACGGCAGAGTTAAAAATTTGCTTTTCAAGAGAATCCTTTGGATCAGCAACTTTAAAAAGATAATCTTTGATATTGCTAATGCGATACTGCACTGTGGTATTAACATTCACAAAGTTTTCATCACTGGTAATCATCTTACTGCTTAACGTTGCCGAACGAATTTTAGCAATATTGAAAATATAATGATGCTCAACTAGTGGAATAGACCAATGCAAGCCCTCATTAACCGTTCGGTTATATTGCCCAAAACGAAAGACTACGCCCTGCTCCCCAACAATAGGCTTGAAAAAGCCAGAGGCGACAAATAGTACTACGGCAAGAACCGCAGCAATAATCAGCCAAAAACGCATAGAAATGCTATTTCCTTCGGGCTTTTGCGGGTTTTGTTGAAAAGGGTTAGGACGGCGTGTGGATTTTTTTTCTCCACCACCAAAAAGCTTTTTAAAAAAAGCTTCCAAATCTGGCGGTCCTTGTGGATCATTAGGGTTGCTCATGGTTTTACTCCTTTGTTAATGCTTGATGTTCATCGACACCATAGCGATGACAAAGCCGTATGATAGCATCTTGTGGCATCTGAAGATAGAGCTGCCATTGGCCTTTTTCATCAACGTGTTCATTTAGTACCAGCTGTTCCTGATACAAAAACGCCCTCAGTTTAGCATACTCGTTGCTAAGTGTTAACGTGCCCACAAACATTTTCTCACTTAAACGACTTTTTATGGCTTGAGCAAGTGCCTCCATTCCTGTCTTTTCTTTTGCTGAGACTAAAACACTTACCGCCTGGCCAGCGCTATTATATACGATGCGATTTTGATCATTTTGGTGTTTATCTGCTTTGTTAAAAACCTTAACAATGGGTGCTTTAGCACCAATATCCGCTAGTACTTTTTCTACTTCTGCAATACAGGTTTGCTGATGTTCATTTTGATAATCAACAACGTGTAATAGCAAATCTGCCTCAATGGTTTCATCCAACGTTGCACGAAAAGCCTGCACTAATTCATGCGGCAAGTTTTTAATAAACCCAACTGTATCTGCAAGAACCAGCTTACCAAGGTCTTTTGCATAAAAATGACTCATCGTGGTATCTAAAGTTGCAAAGAGTTGATCGGCAATATAGATATCCCGCCCAGTTAAAGCTTCAAATAAGGTGCTTTTTCCGGCATTGGTATAGCCTACCAATGCAATAGATGAAATATTGCTTTTATGACGCTTTTGCCGCGATAAAGCGCGCTGCTTGGCTACTTTTTCTAAGCGTTGCTTAATCAGCTTGATCCGATTACGAATTAAACGTCGATCAAGCTCCAGCTGAGTTTCCCCAGGACCAGTTAAACCAATAGCGCCACCACGTTGACGCTCCAAATGAGTCCAGCCGCGTATCAAACGCGTTGCATGATAACGTAATTGCGCTAACTCTACTTGTAACTTACCCTCATAGGAACGTGCTCTTTTGGCAAATATATCCAAAATCAAGCCCGTGCGATCTAAAACTCTAGTATGAATTGCTTTTTCAATATTACGCTCTTGTGAGGGACTTAAAGGATGATCAAGTAAAATTAAATCCGCTTTATGCTCTTGAACTAATAAAGCTAGCGACTCAATATGACCGGTGGAGATAAGAAACTTAGGATCACAGCGCCGTAAATTAAAGGTAATTTCATCTAATACTTGTGCTCCTGAACCTTCTGCAAGCAAGGCAAATTCCTCTGGATCAAAATCTAACGCATGATGGGAAGTGGCTTTAACATGCACCAAAATAGTGCGTTCACCTTTAGAAGGACGTGTATACAAAAGTGTTTATTCCCCTAAGTCATCCTGATCTTGTGGCTCATCACCCAACTGCAAACGCACCATCTGATTGGGAACCACCGTAGAAATTGCATGCTTATACACCAACTGACTATTGGCGCCTTTAAGCAAAATAACAAATTGATCAAAGGATTCAATAACCCCTTGCAGCTTGATACCGCTAACGAGAAAGATAGAAACCGGAACCTTTTTACGCCGTAATGCGTTTAAAAATTGATCTTGTAACAGTTGTGCTTTAGCCATTTTTTATCCTTAATTTTTATTATCTCATTGTTTTTATTAAATAATTATTGTTTATTATCAAAGCTGTCGCTTATTATAGTTCATAAATTGCCTGATGTGCAAAAAATTTTTTGCATCACTGCCTCTGCATCTATCTCCACACTTTCAAGCGCCAGATCGATATCAGGCCACGATTTTAACCAGGTTAATTGTCGTTTAGCCAATTGTCGCGTGGCATAAAGCGCTTTTTTTTGCATGGTTTCTTGGTCCATTTGTCCTTGTAAATACTCAAATACTTGACGATAAGCCACCGCACGCATAGCTGGCATAGATCCATCAACTGGGTACTTTTTGATCAAATTTTGCACTTCTTCTACCAAACCTTGGGCAAACATCGCCTCTAGACGATTGAAAATACGCTGATGCAATACTGCACGCTCTTCTATGGTAAAGGCAATGGTGTAAAAATCTTCATCTATTGCTTGGCGTTTTTGCGACCAAAACGAGGATAAAGCACGACCCGTGGCTAAATATACTGCTAAAACTCTATGCAAGCGCTGCTGATCGTTTGGATTAATTTGTGCAAGGGCGACAGGATCGATAGTTTGGAGCTCTTGATGGATGCTAGGTAATCCAAGCTTGGCAATTTTTTCCGCAGCTTGCTGATTATATTCAGGTGTTATTTCTGGAATGGGATCCAAGCCATAACACAGTGCTTTAAAATACATCATCGTACCGCCAACCAGTAAGGCATGCTTGCCACGCTGATGAATATCTTTTATTGCAGCGCGAGCATCTTTGACAAATGCAGCCACAGAGTATTTTTGATCTGGGCTACAAATATCAATAAGATGATACGGAACAGCCTGCTGCTCAGCAAGACTTGGCTTAGCGCTGGCAATATCCATATCTTTGTATATAGAAACCGAATCTACTGCAATAATTTCAATTGGATGTTTTTTTGCCATAGCATGCGCCAATGCGCTTTTACCACATGCGGTTGGCCCCATAATTAAAATAGTTTTGGGTTCTAAAATAGATCTGGGTTTCATTAGCGCCCTCTTAAAAACAGACTATCGAGTGTTTTAAGATCCATTTCAACGTACGTTGGTCGACCATGATTACATTGCATAGAACGCTCAGTTTGTTCCATATCGCGCAATAGCTGGTTCATTTCGGGAATGGTTAAGCTGCGATTGGCGCGAATAGCACCATGACAGGAAATAGTTGAGAGCATTTCGTTATAATACTGATCTAATGAACCACTTTTACCATATTGGGACAAGTCATGGACCAAGGCGGTAATAACATCACTTAAATCACTTTCTTTTACCAAGACCGGAATCGCATGAATGGCGACTTGATCTTCCCCTAGTAAGGCAATTTCTATACCCATCTGTTCTAGAACTTCTTGGTATTGCTCAATCAGAGCAATATCTTGATGAACAAACTGCATGCATTTTGGAATCAAGAGACTTTGCTTGGGGACTTGGCGAGCATGAAACTGTTTTTTTAGAGCTTCATATCCAATACGCTCATGCGCAGCGTGCATATCTACCAAAATCAAACCTTTAGCATTTTGTGCTAAAACATAAATACCATGTAACTGGGCAATAGCATACCCTAAAGGCGCTTCTTCTCTAGGCTCTGGACTGGGATTTTCTTGTTCTACATCCGTGTGCAATAGAGGACTTGTATGATCACCATGCCCCCCTGCGCTATTTGCTGTGGCATTTTCTCTGCTCTGATATACAGGCTCTATGCTGGCAATGTGCGCTGTTGTGCCTTCAGGAGCCAATGGTACTTCTTGAACCGCTTCTTTAACTGGCGAACTTGGACTGGCCATTAAATCTTGATACAAGTCCATGGTTTTTTGCATATGGGCACTGCTTGGTGTTTGACTATTAAAAGAAGGCATATAACTTGGCTGTGCACTATTATCTTTAGCAATAAAATCTCCAGGGCGCACATCTGCCAAGGCTGACTCCACGCTATGGCGCATAAAATCATAAACCACACGCTGATCCCGAAAACGCACTTGAGATTTTTGTGGATGCACATTCATATCCACCATATCCGGTGCAATTTCTAAAAACAAGGACCAAACGGGAAAGCGTCCGCCATAAAGCACATCACTGTAGCCTTGCTTGACCGCATGGGAGAGATTTTTATCCTGAATAATACGCCGATTTAAAAATAAAAATTGTTGATCGGCGCGCGCTCTTGAAAAACTTGGAAGACCAATCCAGCCGCTTAGTTTCAAACCATTTGAACTATCAAAATCAAGCCACAAAGCCTCGTCTATAAAACCACCGGTTAAAAGACGACTCATCCGGTTATTTTTTTGTTCCTGATCAAAACACGGCGCTAAATCCCAAATACATTTACCATCGTGGTAACATTTTATAGCAATATGCATATGACTCATCGCCACTTGCTTGATTAAAGCTTCACAATAGCTCCATTCCGTACGTGGGGTCTTTAAAAATTTCTTGCGTGCCGGCACATAATGAAACAATCGTGAAACGGTAATTCTCGTACCCTGCTCTAGGGCGCTTGGAATAAGTTTCTTACTCTGATCATGCTGATGATGGCTAAAGCTCCATGCATGGTCACTTTGTGCATATTTACTATCGATGCTAATATCGGCAACCGAGGCAATACTTGAGAGTGCCTCACCACGAAAACCAAAAGAAGATAAGGCCATTAAGTCATTAAAATCGGCAATTTTACTGGTGGCATACTGTATGGTAGATAAAGGCAAGTCATCTTTGTGGATACCCGTACCATTATCTTGCACCATCATTTTATCGATACCGCCTGACTCTAATTCTATAACCAATTGCGTGGAGCCTGCATCTAAGGCATTTTCAATCAGCTCCTTTAAGGCTGAACAGGGCCTAGATATCACCTCCCCTGCTTTAATCTGATTAGCTAAATCTGTTGGCAACTGCTTAATATGCATATAAAAATCCCATAATCAAAAACACCACAACCATAACATAGTTTCACGCTTGTTCACAAATGGCAATCAACACCGCTTTGTTTGATGACCGAAAAAATTAAGCAAATAAATAGCCCAAAAACAATGAATTTTAAATAGACAATAAATATTAATAATAAAATAAGATATAAATATTGAAACAATAAATATACAATAAAAATATTTTTTCAATTTAAATATAATATTATTTTGTAAATTATTTCTTGACTTTTTGGCAAAAAAATGTAACACTGATCTATAATATAGATATATTTATTTGTAATATATTTTTTGATTTAACGAATTTATGTTCTACAATTAGCAGTAGATTAATTATGGTACAAGGAGAGGGTTATGCTTAAAAGAAAAAGAGAAGAAGGTAACAGTAGAGAAACAGATCATGGTAATAGTCCTAAAAGCGAACAGACTGAAAAAGCAGGTACTCCGGCCAAGGAGAGGGTTATGCTTAAAAGAAAAAGAGAAGAAGGAGAAAGAGAAGAAGGTAACAGTAGAGAAACAGATCATGGTAATAGTCCTAAAAGCGAACAGACTGAAAAAGCAGGTACTCCGGCCAAGGAGAGGGTTATGCTTAAAAGAAAAAGAGAAGAAGGAGAAAGAGAAGAAGGTAACAGTAGAGAAACAGATCATGGTAATAGTCCTAAAAGCGAACAGACTGAAAAAGCAGGTACTCCGGCCAAGGAGAGGGTTATGCTTAAAAGAAAAAGAGAAGAAGGAGAAAGAGAAGAAGGTAACAGTAGCGAAACAGATCATGGTAATAGTCCTAAAAGCGAACAGACTGAAGAAGCAGTTACTCCGCCCACTGAATTAGTTGTCAATAGTGCTGTAGAAGATGAAGATTTCTCTAAAGAGCTTGCGGGCCTAATTAATGCCGAAACATTTGAACTTGACATGCGCCAATTTAAAAAAATATTTGATTCCATTAACGTAGATGAAGGTCATAAACTAGCTGAATTCTCTAGCTATCTTATGAATTATATGAAAACCCAAGAAGGTGATTTAAAAAAATACCTTACCTTTTTGTTGTGTATTGTTAAACAACAAGAGTGTGGAAAAGAACATGAAATAATTCACATAGGTAGGGCAAAGATCAATATTCCTCTATATCAAAAGCAACAGCCAGAATGGTACGATGCTAATTACACTAGAATTGGTAAATTCCTTGCATGTAAGAAAGAAATCAATGATTTGAATGAAAAGATCAAGAGTAATGAAATTGAATCAGCAAACATGGGAAAAGATGTAGCTAAAACTGCTGACCCAGCTAGAAGACTTAGTTTGTTTCAAACAATGAACGATATAGCAGGTGAATGCGTTATGCTACGCGCTAAGATTGTAACCAAGGAAAAAGAAATTGCTGTTATATGTACTACTAAAACATCTCAAAAGGAACCTGCAGCAACTGCATTTGCAAATAAAGCACGTAGAGTCTTAGATCCAATTAGCCCAAATACACCACCTAAAAGATGAGTTATAAGATCCATCCTGATCTCTTTTACAAGCTAAATAAGCTGGCAAGCACCTTGCAACTATGCTATATTTTATGCCATAAAGTATTGAGCTTAAAAAATGCACTATTGCCTTACTCTCCCCCAAGTTAAATCGCTAGCCACGTTTTGCGCATCGCACCTTCATGCGCCGTGCTGTATTTTTTTGCAGGGTCCACTGGGAGCAGGAAAAACCACTTTTGCGCAATATTTTATTGAAGCTCATGGTTTTAAGGGAACCATCAAAAGTCCAAGTTTTAGCATAGTGGAAAGCTACAATTTTGAAAACTTCAATGTCCATCATTTTGATCTTTATCGTATAGAAGACCCTGAGAGCTTTTATATGATGGGACTTGAAGAGTTGATACAAGACCCACAGGCCATTACGCTTTTAGAATGGCCGCAGCATGGACCTGATCTTCAAGCAGATCTCGAGCTGCATTTTGACTATAATAAAGAAGATATTCATAGCCGTACACTTGAAATAAAATCTGCCAGCAATAACCTTAACCTGAGAAAAATAGGTGATTTTCTAGCGCATCTTTCATAAGCTGCTCCTGTATCAAATCAATGTCCCAAATTGTAGGCATTTTTTTGATAAAGAAGCAAAAAACCTGATACAACAAGGGCTTTTAAACTGCCCAAATCAAGGATACAAATAATTTCAACTAGACATTAAAGCGAAAATGCATCACATCACCATCTTGAGTGATATAATCACGCCCCTCTAAACGCAAGCGACCAGCAGATTTCGCACCAGACTCACCCTGATGGGCAACATAATCGTCAAAAGCTATCACCTCAGCTCGAATAAAACCTTTTTCAAAATCAGTATGAATCACGCCAGCAGCCTGTGGCGCACTTGCACCACATTTTACCGTCCAAGCACGCACTTCCTTGGGACCAGCGGTAAAATAAGTTTGTAGCGATAAAAGTCCATATGCTGCATGGATAACCCGATTCAAACCAGGCTCACTCATACCCATTTCCTCTAAAAACAATGCTGCATCCTCAGGGTCCAATTCCGTTAATTGCGCCTCAACCTCAGCACACACTGGCACCACTAAGGCTTGGTTTTTCTTGGCATAAGCCTCCACAGCCTCTAAGTGGGTTGTACTTTGATCACCCTCTTTAATATTTGCAATGTAAAGCATTTTTTTGGCGGTTAACAAATGTAATTGTTTTAAATCTAGTGCCTCGACTTCTGATGAAACAGGGTATTCTTTTAACCATTTGCCCTCATTGGCAAAAGCTAATACTTTCTCAAAAAATGCACACTGACGTTTTTTGTCTTTATCACCACTTCTTGCTGCTTTAGATGCTCTTAAAACGGATTTTTCTAAGGTGGTAATATCAGCTAATAATAATTCCGTTTCAATAGTCATCATATCCGATACCGGATCAACCTTGCCATCAACATGGACAATATCTGCATCTTCAAAACAACGCACCACCTGCAAAATAGCATCGGTTTGACGAATATGCGATAAGAATTGATTTCCCAAACCCTCACCTTTTGAAGCACCTTCCACAAGACCTGCAATATCCACAAACTCCACCGTTGTTGGAATGACTTTTTCTGGCGATACAATAGACGCTAGCTGATCCAAACGTGTATCTGGAACCTGTACAATGCCAACATTAGGATCAATAGTACAAAACGGATAGTTTGCCGCATCAATCTTGGCTTTAGTTAAAGCATTGAATAAAGTTGATTTACCAACATTAGGCAATCCTACAATTGAACACTGTAAACTCATTTTTCTTCCTCTTTGCTATTTGGTTTTTGGTGTAAGTGATTCATTAAGATATCATATTTCCCACTTAGTAAGTCATCGCTGCTTTTAAGCCAATGATCCACTGCATGCATAATCTGTTGTTGATCTCCCTTGGGTGCTGTTTTAAGCACATACTGGTTCACTAAATCTTTATGACCAGGATGCCCTACCCCAATACGCAAACGGAAAAACTGTTTATCATGGAGATGATCTATAATGTTTCTTAAACCATTATGACCGCCATGGCCCCCACCTTTCTTGAGACGAATACTTGCTGTTGGCAAATCAATTTCATCATGGGCAACAAGCATCTCCTCTGGAGCAATATTGTAAAACTTTGCAACAGCCTGAACACTTTGACCAGAGAGATTCATAAATGTGGTAGGAATAAGCACAAAACAGTCGATTGACTCGTTTTGTATTCGCGCTATATAGCCATGAAATTTTGCTGATAACTTCATGCTTAGCTGATACTTTTTAGCCAGGGACTCAACAAACCACGCACCAGCATTATGGCGCGTGGCTTGATATTTCTCTCCTGGGTTGGCCAAGCCAACAATTAGTTTTGGCTTCATGCTTCCCCCTTTAGAACTAAGGCAATAAAATTATGCTTCGCCCTTGGACTCATCAGAACCTTCAGCTTTGGTTTCATCACTGCTATCTTTAGCTTCAGTTTCACCTTCTGCTGCAGCTTGAGCTTCATCACCTTCACCTTCAGCATCTTCATCGGCAACTTCTTGCTCAACATCAACAATAACTTTCGGTACTTTAACGCTGATAAGCGGCATTTCTTCAGCAACGGCGCCCTCGCCAAGCATTAGCTCCACCCCTTCAGGTAAAGTAAGATCGCTAATGTGATAAACACCATCAAGCTCAAGTGCACTAACGTCAATATCTAATTGCTCAGGTAAATGACGAGGCAAACAGCTAATTTCTAATTGGCTTTCTAATAAGGATAATACACCGCCATTTCTAACACCCGGGCAAGTCTCTTCACCAGAAACCACCACAGGAACAGTAAACTTCATTGCTACCCCTTTAGGTACACGCTGAAAGTCAGCATGAACAATTTTGCTTTTATAGGCATGGCGTTGTAATGCCTTTAAAATAACACGGTCAGTTTCTTTACCGTCGACTTTAAGCTTAATAAGTGACGAATAAAAACGATCATCTTCCAAAGCATGTAAAATTTGATTATGATCAATGCTTAGTGATTGTGCAGGTTCTCCACCACCGTATACCACGGCTGGAATTTTGTTTTCTAAACGACGTAGGCGGCGGCTCGCACCTTTCCCCTCATCAGTTCGTAAGGTTGATTCAATAACGAAATCTTTACTCATAATAGTGTCCTTTTATAAAATTTAAGTGTCCTTTTCCATTGCGACCATGGAAAAAAATCAGGCAATTATACTATATTACCACGGTCCATGCAAGAAAATTCAAAAACAAGATTGATCCACTTTTGACATAGATTGCAAAGTTATTGCTACCCAATAGAGAAAAACCAAAAATTAAATAAATATTATTACATTTAATTTGATATTTTACCATTTTATTCTATAATTACAGTACATAAAATAACAAAAAAATATTTTATTAAAAACTGATCATCAATGATCTTAAGGGGGCGAACATCATGACATACTGGCAAGAAGAAATACCCATTAATTTACTCTCTATCCAAAAGCTTTTAAATAAGCCAAACTTTGAAAAAGATGTGCTTTATACAAAAATAAATGATCATGAAAAGGCACTCCTTCACTATCTTGATAGCGTTGATAGTAATCAAAAAGAACTTGGGCGCATTATCAACATTGAAAGCGAGTTAAGAGCCTATGATCTAAGAAGCATCCCCGCCGGGCAAATTATGATAGATCTTGGCTATATCGCCAAGGATAATCCAAAATTTAAAGGATATTCCAGTCAATGGGAAAAGTTATTAACCAAGGACCAAAAAGTGCGTTTTTAAATTTATAATACTATATTGTCATCAGCATCAATAACCTTTATTATATTGAGCCTACTAAAGTTACTAGCGACCAAATTGCGCAACAACAATAAACAGCCACTAAAAATCTTTGTCATTAATTGCAAAAAAGATGTAGAGAGAAAATCATTAATCGAAAAACAGTTAATGGCTTATGGTTTATCCTATGAATTTTTCCCTGCAATTGAGCATGATAACAACAAGGGGTTTTGCGACGAGATAAATTCAAAACTACCCCATTGCACCAATCTTACAAGGGCTGAGATTGGATGTTTTGCAAGCCATTATTTTCTTTGGCAAAAGTGTGTCACTCTCAATTCACCAATTGTAGTACTAGAAGATGACTTAATAATTGATAAAAGTTTTCCACATTACCTCGTTCATGCTAGCAATTACATAGATAAATGCAGATATATAAAGCTTTATGGACTCAAACAAGAAAGAAAGATATCTTCTGTCAAAACAATAAGTGAACAAATTAAGCTAGGATACTACCAAAAAGGTCCTTCTGGAGCCCAAGGATATATCATCTCAGCAAATGGAGCACATGCATTTTTATCAGGTATAAGGAAGATAAATATTCCAGTTGATGATTATATGTACCTATATCAAATACACTACAATCTTCCTTATGTATTATTTCCATTTTGCATAAAGCCCAATGATAATCTTTCAAGCACTATAGGAGCAAGAGGAATTGCAAAAAGAAA
Organism: uncultured Gammaproteobacteria bacterium; assembly: GCA_902563055.1. Lineage (GTDB taxonomy): Bacteria > Pseudomonadota > Gammaproteobacteria > Francisellales > CACEW01 > CACEW01. The sequence goes on from CACEWE010000019.1 coordinate 21,735, forward strand.
AATATCCAGTAAATTGCTACTTGAATATCAACGTATTATCGACTCTATCAAAAGATACTTAACCTTAATCCGACTGAAACATAAAACCAAACCAGAATATTTCGATAAAAACTGACATCCTCTCCTCCAAAAAGGACACTAAGGCTATGGGTTTTAATTATTCTTCGGCAAAAACATCAGAAAGAGATTTTTCTAAGCTTACCCTGGAAATGATCTCGCCAAGCATATTTGATAAACTGAGCTGTTTAATGACCGGCATTTTTTGCGCAGCGGCAGACAAAGGAATAGAGTCGGTCACTACCAAATCAGATAAAGAAGAAGCGGCAATATTATCCAGTGCAGCACCAGATAAAATAGGGTGAACACAATACGCCGAAACCGCACTTGCCCCTTTTTCCATTAGAGCACCAGAGGCCTTACATAAAGTTCCTGCAGTATCGACAATATCATCTAAAATAAGACAATGACGGCCCTGAACATCACCAATAATATTCATCACCTGTGCCTCATTAGGCTTAGGACGACGTTTATCGATAATGGCTAAATCGCAATCTAGGCTTTTAGCCAATGCCCTAGCCCGTGCAACACCACCCATATCAGGTGACACCACCACTGGATTCTTAATGGCCTGAGACTGAATAAAATTAAGCATAATCGAGTTGGCAAATACATTATCCACTGGAATATTAAAAAATCCTTGTATTTGCTCAGCATGGATATCCACCGTAACTACTCGATCAAAGCCTGCAATATGTATCATATCGGCGATTAAACGCGCGGTAATAGGCACTCTTGCAGAACGAATACGGCGATCTTGCCTGGCATAACCAAAATATGGAATGACTGCAGTAATGCGCTTTGCCGATGCGCGCCGTAGGGCATCTGCCATTGTGACCATTTCCATGATATTATCGTTAGCAGGGGGGACAAGTAGACTGAATAACAAAGACATCGTCACCACGAACATTATCAATAATTTGAACTTTAATTTCACCATCACTAAAAGTGGAAACTTCAGCTTTACTAAGTGGAATATCTAGAGCACGCGAAATACCTTGCGCTAAGGGTAAATTAGAGTTACCGGAGAAAATTTGCACTTGACCCATAAAAACCCCTTAGAAAAAAGATGGCTGGGCTGGCAGGATTCGAACCTGCGAATGCGGAGATCAAAACCCCGTGCCTTACCACTTGGCGACAGCCCAATAACCAACGAGGGGCATTTTAAGCACATTTGGCGCTAAAGGCAAGTACTTTTTATCAAAAAAATAAAATTTATGCTGTTATGTTTTTTTCCAGGCCACACGGCTCAAACTGCTTAATACTCACAACCATTGCCAAACAGCCCTGTTTGGCATGTAAACGCGCTGGCATTATATACTTAGCAAAGCGCTGTTCTTGGCTATAGTTTATTTGCCAACCCTGCTCTTTCAAGCTGGCTAAAGTACCATATGGACTATACTCTAAGTTTGCCTGCATTGGATTTTCAGCTATACCTTTGAGCCAATACACCAAACCACTCACCGGCACGCTCCAACCCATTTGAGCCTGCATTAAATGCTCGGCAGAATCTGCATAAACTTTGTCTTGGTTATTTACTTTGATGCTTACTTGATGGGCATTCGCATCAATTTGCGCATAGCCAAATCCCAATGGACCTGATAAAGCCAGTTGATAGCCCTCTTTTTGATATTTCCAATTAAAGTGCATACTGTAAGAAGCGCCATCACATAAGTGCACACCCATCGCACCCCTTGCATTCCAGCATGAAAGAGAGGCTAAGGATGTTGCCTGCTTATGGTAAAATGCCCCAGGGTCCGCCTGTACTTTTAAGGCTGGAGTCGAGCAGGCACTGAGCATTAAAAAAACACATAGAGTTACAGTAAAGCGCATCAGCTCTCCCTTAGCCAAAAATTTCAACTACTATACTCAAAAAGAGGTTCAAAAACAAATAGCGCAAGAGCCAAAGTATTAGCAAAGCACATACAAAGTCTAAACACACTTTTCTAACAGCAATTAGGCCAAACGTGCTCTTAATTTCATCCTAAACAAGGTGTAAAAATAAATAACTGACAAACAGCCACAATTTTGTTATAATGCCGCCATTAATAAAGGTATTTGACGCATTTTTATGGATGTTGAAATTTCTGACAAAGAGCATCATAGTGCTTTTACTTCAAACCCAAGCACCTGGCAAGACTTACATGTACTAGGCTGTAGCTATCGCACCTGTGGACTAGACACCCGCGGTGCATTTCATCTTCCACCAGAACAAAACCTACTTTTTCAACAACGTCTTAGTGATCAATTTGATCTTGAGGACCTACTGATTCTTAACACCTGTAATCGTTTTGAAATTTATGTTTTTTGCAAACACCCAGAAGATATCTTGTGTTTTATCGCCCAATACTTTAAGCAAAAACCCAGTGAACTACATGATTACTTTTACCATCACCAAGGCATAGAGGCAATGCGCCATGGCATTAGTGTTGCTGCAGGCACAGACTCTATGGTCTTTGGCGAACCGCAAATTAGTGGTCAATTTAAAACTGCCTACCAATTTGCCAAACAAGTTGACACACTCTCGCCCAAGCTTGATTATTGCTATAACCATATGATCCGCATTGCTAAAGAAATACGCCGCAAAACACAAATGGATGTATGTCCAGCCTCTATAGCCTCACATGCGGTTGATGCCTTAAAAAACCAATTTAGCCATATCTGCACACAGAACATTGTTATTATTGGCGCAGGACACACCGCGCAGCTCTTAGCAGAGCATCTCTCACAGGCTGGGGCAAAATCTGTTACGGTTGCCAATCGCAAGCTTACTAAAGCCCAAGCCTTGGCAAATCCATACAACTACCAAAGCATTGATCTACAGTCGCTTGATCAACACATGGCCACAACAAACTGCATTATTTCTGCCACTAGCGCCAAAGATGCAATTATCACCAAAGCATGGATGGCACAACAATGTGAAAAATACCCCGAGCAAAACTACATACTTTTTGATTTAGCCGCCCCTTTTGATATTGAACCTGAAGTTGGCGACCTTGAGGCGGTGCAACTGGTTAATTTGGACCATTTCCCAGATTTAATTCAAAAATTTAGAGTACAACAAACCCAAGCCGCCCATTTAGCTGCGCAGCTTATTAGCCAACATCTTGGTCAATTTAATCACCAGCACCATATTGGATCCACTATTAGCAAACTCCGCAAAAAAGTACATTCCATTGCGGAACTTGAACTGCAAAAAAGCGTGCTTCAATTACAAAATGGCGCAGCAGCTGATCAAGTAATGGCTGAATTTTCTAGAAAACTAGCGAATAAAATTCTTCATGAACCCACCGTATCTATGCACCAAAACCAGGGCCAAGACACAGCGGAACTAATTCACTTTGTCGAAAAACTCTTTCAATTGTAGGACCATATGTTAAAACCAAGCTTAAATACCAAATTACAACACATCAGTGAACGCTACAGCGAGATAGCAGCGCTTTTATCCACTCAAGAAGTAATGGACGATCAAAATCGTTATCGTGATTTAGCTATGGAATATGCCGCCCTTGAGCCAGTGGTTCAAACTTACCAAGAACACCTTCAAACCATAGAGGCAGTGGAACAAGCCCAAGATATGCTTGAAAACGAAACGGATGCTGAATTAAAAGAATTAGCCCAGGAAGATCTTAAAAGCTCACAAACGGTGCTTGAATCTTTAAAAGAAAAGCTCTACCTTCACCTTATTCCCAAAGACCCAAATGATGAAGCCAATGTCTTTATTGAAGTGCGCGCAGGAACCGGCGGTGATGAAGCTGCGCTTTTTGCTGGTGACTTATTTCGCATGTATAGCCGTTATGCAGAAAATAAAAACTGGCAAATTGAAATGATTAGTGCCTCAGAGTCAGAGCAAGGCGGCTATAAAGAAGTCGTCGCACGCATCATTGGTCATGGCGCCTTTAGTGAATTAAAATTTGAATCGGGCGCCCATCGTGTTCAGCGCGTTCCCGTTACCGAATCCTCAGGACGCATTCACACCTCGGCGTGCACGGTGGCTATTTTACCAGAAGTAGCCCAAGTAGAATCTATTAATATCGATACAAAGGATTTACGCATTGATACCTTTCGCGCCAGTGGCGCAGGTGGACAGCACGTCAACAAAACCGACTCAGCCATTCGCATTACCCATCTTCCCACTGGAACGGTTGTGGAGTGCCAGGATGAGCGCTCACAGCATAAAAATAAAGCCCGCGCCTTGAGCCTACTTAGCGCGCGCCTGCTTGATGCCGAGCAATCCAAGCAACAAGCCCAAGAGGCACAAAATCGTCGCCTACAGGTAGGCAGCGGCGATCGCTCTGAACGCATCCGCACGTATAATTTCCCACAATCTCGCGTAACCGATCATCGTATTAATTTAACGCTGTATCAACTTGATGAACTTATGGCAGGCAAACTAGATATCGTAGTTCAACCCTTAATGCGCGAACACCAAATGGATCTGCTTGCAGAGCTTAATAGCGATGGCTAAGTCTCTACAGCAGGCCCTTGATGAGGGTGCTCAAAAACTCCACGCCTTTGCGCCTGAACACTGTTTTGAAGCACGTTGTCTTTTAGCCCACCACCTGCAAAAACCTAAAAGCTACCTTTTTAGCCATCCTGAGGCTATTTTAGATCCACAAGTGGAACAGGCATTTTTTGCATGTATAAAAAAACGTGCATCTGGTTTTCCCTTAGCCTATATACTTGGATATGCTGATTTTATGGATCTTCGCTTGTGCGTTAATGATGCGGTATTAATTCCTAGAAACGATACCGAGGCTTTAGTTACGAGTGTTTTAAAGTTTACCAATAAAGATGCAAACATTACTTGCATTGATGCTGGATGTGGCAGTGGCGCTATTTGCTGTGCCATCAAACACTACTGCCCAAACTGGCATGTTTTAGGTATGGATTTAAGCCAAGCCGCACTGAATGTAAGCAAAGCAAATGCACATGCGCATCAACTAGATATTCCTTTGTTTCGTGGAAATTTTCTAGAATGCATTCAAAGCCAATCCATTGATATTATCGTGAGCAACCCGCCATACATAGATCCTAAAAGTCCTTACCTAAAAGCTGATGGCCTAGAATTTGAACCATCTCAAGCACTTATAGCTGATGAAAATGGCCTGGGAGACATTAAAACTCTTTTTCAACAGGCAAATAGAATATTAAAACCAAACGGCTTACTCTTTTTAGAGTTTGGCTTTGACCAAATTGACGCAATCTCTAACCTAGCTCATAAATACTGCTTTGAGTCTCTTGAAATACAAAATGGCCCGTTTATAGCAGCCCTCCAAAAAAAAGCATCTTAAGCGCTTACAACACCTAATAGCACTATCAGCAAAAACGCACAAGCCGCTCCTTTTCCACGTACAAATGAAGGCAGAATACTCACACAATATATCACGTAAATATATCACATTATGCTATACTTTATATAGATGAATAAAAAGCTAAAGCATAAGGAGCGCCATCATGAATACCTTCCTATACTTTTCTAGTAAAGCCATTAAATACTTTATACTTGCCATGTGTTTATCCTTATTTTTATCTTTTGAAGCTTTAGGTCATGGCTGCCAAAGCAACAGTTATACGCCTGTAGATAAAACCAGTACAGAATGCCAAGCAAATGATGCCAATCCTGATTGTAAACAGGAATTTAAATATATTAATATTGCATCCTAATGACACCTTCTCACTAAAGTTATTGAAACTATGCAAAAGTGCCCTCGCCTTTTGAGATAAAATCTGTTAGTATTTTCCTTTTATCAAACATGTAATAGATGTCAGGCAATAGTTTTGGTTCTCTCTTTACGGTAACAAGTTTTGGCGAAAGCCATGGCCCGGCCATAGGTGGCATTATTGAAGGCTGCCCAAGTGGTTTTGAACTTGATATAAATGCCATTCAAAAACAGCTAGAACTTCGAAAGCCTGGCCAGTCTGCTTTTACCTCACAGCGCAAAGAAAGCGATCAGATTGAAATATTTTCTGGCATCTATGAAGGTAAAACGACCGGAACGCCCATTGGGTTTATCATTAAAAATCAAGATGCCAAAAAAAAGGATTATGAGGCCATTAAGGATGCCTTTCGCCCCAGTCATGCAGATTACACCTATTACAAAAAATATGGCCACTATAACCCATATGGAGGCGGCAGAGCATCAGCACGCGAAACCGCCATTCGGGTTGCGGCAGGGGCTGTTGCTGCGCAATATTTAAAAGCACAATGCAATATAGAAATAGAGGCCTATTTAAGTCAGATTGGCACGCGTAAACTAGATTTTTCCAGCATTGAAGAAACCTATAATAATCCATTTTTTTGTGCCAATGCCAAACAAGTTAACGCTATCAAGCAAGATCTATTGGCATTGCGCAAAGAGCAAGATTCTATTGGCGGTAAGGTAACGGTGATGGCCCATCATGTTCCAGCGGGACTTGGCGAGCCGGTATTTGACAAATGCGATGCAAAAATTGCCTATGCGCTTATGGGCATAGGCGGAGTGAAGGCGGTGGAAATTGGTGATGGCTTTGAAGTAGTTGCACAAAAAGGCTCAAATCATCGTGATCACCTTAGCAAAGAACAAGGCTTTTTATCTAACCATTCAGGTGGTATGCTTGGCGGTATTTCAAATGGTGAAACCATTATTGCTCATGCAAGTTTTAAGCCCACATCCAGTATTGCTCAAAGTGTTAACACGCTTGACATTTATGGTGAAAACACTACTATAAAGGTCACCGGACGCCACGACCCCTGCATTGCAATTCGCGGAGTATGTGTGGTAAAAGCCATGATGGCTTTAGTCCTTATGGATTTATATCTACTACAAAAGGCAAAATGTGATTAATCTCCAAGATATGCACCAACTTATTTTAGACTACGGCTACTGGCTGATGTTTTTTGGTGCACTTATCGAGGGAGAGACCTTCTTAATTGCCGGCGGAGTTGCAGCACAACAAGGCATTTTGCATCTTTATGGTTTAATTGCCTTGGCATTTTTTGGCTCAACTTTACACGATTGTGCATTTTTTTTCCTGGGCCGCTACGCAGGATCTTGGATGCTGGAGAAAAAACCAGCACTGAAAGTCAAAGTAGCAGGAATTTTAGGCCTTTTTGAGCGTTATGGAATTTTACTTATTTTAGGTCTACGTTTTGCTTATGGTTTTCGGACCATGATCCCAACAGTCATGGGCATGAGCCCTATCAGCACTAAAAAGTTTATCTTTTGGGACTGCGTAGGTGGCATCATATGGTCCTGTTTCTTTGTTTTAGGCGGATACTTCTTAGGTCATGCTTTTGATAAAATATCCAAATGGCTAGAGCTTAGGGGTTCACATGCGTTTATCGCGGTAATGATTGTGGTTGTAGCTCTAGGCTTTGTATACGCCATCTACAAGTTAGTTCAGCGCTATTACAAAAGCCGCCAGTAAACCCTATGACATCTTACTAAATTTATGCTAAGATTTTCCCTCACTAACTAGGAATAATTTTATGTCTAAAAAAAACACTTTCGTTCATCAGCGCACTTATAATTAGTCTCGGCATTGGCGGCTGTGCAAGTAATACGCAAAATAAACAGGACCCCTATGAATCCTATAATCGGGCCATGTACAGCTTTAACAATACCTTGTACCGCTATACCTTTAGACCTATTAGAAAAGTTTATAACACGGTTACACCTAAAATTTTTCGTACTGCCACAGGAAATGTATTAGCTAATATTGGAAGTTTACCTAATATGACTAATGATATATTACAAGGTAACCGCCACCTTTTTTGGAGCGACCTTAAGCGTTTCTTCTTTAATACCACTCTTGGCGGCCTAGGTCTTATTGATGTATCTACTAAAGCTAAAATATACAGTCATCCACAAAGTTTTGGATATACCCTAGTGAAATGGGGTATGCCTGAAGGCTCTTTCTTTATGCTTCCAATAAAGGGGCCAAGTACCACTACTGGGGCCACTGGAGAAATTGCTGATTATTTTATGTATCCAATTAAATATATTGATTTAAACCCTAAATCCTTTAATTATTTGGTGTGGGGTTTGGTCGCTATGGACGAAACAAACAGAGATTTACCTGTACAAGATATGGTCTCTAAAGATGCTATTGATCCCTATATAGCACTACGTTCAGCCTATATGCAAAATGATGCTTATAATATTCGTTTCATTAAACATGATGGACAAATCCCAGAAACCCAAGAGTTTAAAAGACAAAAAACGCCTGAATATAAAGGCTCCACCATATGAAACGAGCCATTAGTCCAGTAGCACTTCTTTTTACCTCTATTGGTGCAATACTTGGCTCTGGATGGCTCTTTAGCGCCATGCTGTGCGCGACGATTGCAGGACCTAGCGCACTCATTTCTTGGCTTATTGGAACCGTGCTTATTGCAATAGTTGCTTTTGTATTTGCTGAGCTATGCTGTTTTTTACCAGTTACTGGATCCAGTGCAAAAATTCCGCAACTGGTTATGGGTGAAACCACAAACTTTTTATTTGCCTGGATGATTTGGCTAGGCTATTTGGCACTAACTCCCACAGAAGTTCAAGCTTTAATCCAATATGTGAGCTTTTTTTACCCGAGTTTAGTATATCTCCATGGCGGCCTTACCCATCAAGGTATCTTCATTGCTGCAGCTTTTATGCTAAGCATTAGCTTTATTAACTACTATTCCCTACGCTGGCTAATTCGTTCTAATACCTTTATTACCTGGCTAAAGCTTATTGTACCTATTATAATCGCGCTGTTTTTATTGTTAAAGACTGGATCAAACCATACCTTAAGTCATCAAGGGCCCTTTATGCCCTTTGGCTGGCATGGAGTTTTTGCTGCTATTGCAACTGGTGGTATTGTTTTTGCTTATAATGGCTTTAAACAAGCAGCAGAGCTTGCTGGTGAAGCAAAAAACCCTGAAAAAGCCCTACCCTTTGCAATCATTGGTTCTTTAGTCATCTGTTTTTTTATTTTTCTACTACTGCAATATGCCTTTATTAAAGCACTCTCACCGCAAAACTTAAGCCTTGGATTTGCTCATATCCATCTTAGCGATAATAATAGTCCCCTCTCGTCATTATTACTTCAAAACCATTTGCAATATCTTTTACCTTTACTGATCACTGCAGCCATTATTTCCCCCTTGGGCGCTGCTATTATGTACTGCTCTGGCTCTTCCAGAGTACTCTACGCCATGGGACAATCTAATTACATGCCAAGTTGGTTAAGCACCTTAAGCCCAAGAGGCCTTCCTAAAAATGCCATTATATTTAATTTCTTTGTTGGTATGCTGCTGTTTTTCCCCCTACCTGGCTGGCA
>CACEWE010000020.1 GCA_902563055.1 uncultured Gammaproteobacteria bacterium
AAAACCATCTATTTGGCTGAAACCACTGTATAATTTAGTTTTAAAAAGACTGAATTTAATATTTTGTAAAAATGTGTGTAACATTATTGAATACTAATAAAAAAAACTATATTATTATATTTTTTAAAAAGATAAAATCCCATGGCAACAACATATACAAAATTTCAACGAAAACATGCTGGTATAATCAAGAAAATTGAAGACGGCACTCCTATTGATGCAGACGAGCTAATAATCTACCTCCTTGCTCTAAATGTGCATGTAAAAAATGATAATCTAAAAATTCATGAACAAAAGAAACTATTAGAACTTTTAATGAATGGCTATGGAGTAAAGGATCAGGTTAAATTAAAAGTTACACCTACAAAGAATAATGGCTCTTTAGATAGGCTTAACAAGGAAATTAATAGTTTAGAAGCTGATGCTCCTATTTTCCAGGACAATCAAAGAAACAGAATGTATTCTGGCATATTAGAAGATTATTACCAAATGATAAAAATGACAACACACCGCAAAAGATCATATCAAAACGATACTCATGAACCAGATCTTTTTAAAACACCCCCCCCAAGACAATCAACGCAAATATTCAAAAGTGAGCAAAACCGCAGCTCTTTGCAAAAAGCAAGCTCAAAAATTGAGTCAACAAGCACCAAAGAAGATAATCACATACAAAGCTTAATTAGCTTGTTAGCTGAATATGCAAGGAATTTAGATGAAAGTACCCCTCAAAAATATAAGCAAAACGAAGCTTATATCAAAAATTTATCACTGTTCTTGGCAGACAAAATTGAAGCACTTAGCAATACTCTTAAGAAATGCTCCAATGACCAAGAAAAAAACGCTGCTGGCAAGACTCTTGCTTCTATTTGCGAGCCTGTAATTGAAATCAATAAAAGTATTAAATCAGACCAGAAAAAACACAAGATACTTGAGGACTTTAGTGAAATGTTTATAATCGGTCAACAAGTTGCAAAGCTTGTCCTGAGTAAATCTGACAAAAAAGATTACAGTGCAGAAAGTCCAATTGCTAAAAAACTCCATGACTCAATAGAAAAAGCACGCAAGGATTCATCACTACCCACATCACCACCCATCTTCACAATCAATTTGTGCGAACCAGAAGGAGAGCCAATCTCAAGAAAGCTCAGTTTTACATAACTTAAGAACACTATCTAACACTCATGCATTTAGATTGGAAAAAGAGAAAGATTATTCCTTATGATGCTCGCTTAAGTTTATATATGATCAGACACATAACATAGAAGCACCTAGACAGGCAACAGCAAAAGCAACAGGCCTTAAGGCTTATTAAGGAAGGCCTGGGAAGCACAACTATAACACTCAGGCTCTACTAATTTAGGATTTGGCCCCATTACAATAGATGCATTTCCACTACCACTACGAGCACAAAATAGTTCTTTACTCTTGGACTCTACCATACCAAAACCAGCCTGATCATCAAATGCATCCGTTGCAGAGCAAAGTTTATTTAAAATTAGCTCACACACGCTCTGAGGAGGCATTGAAGTATTGTACCACCCAGATGTTTTCAATGTATCCTCTCCAACATCCCCTTTAGTGCAGTTCTGAGCAAGTATAAAATAATATAAAATAGTGCAAAAAAATATAAAAGATACAAATAATCTAACTTTAAGTAATAATTGTCGCGCTTGATCTTCTTGTGCGCGATGATTCAATAATGGGTCTTCCATTAAAGCCTCTTACTTGTATAAAAAAGAAGCAGGATATCACATAAAGCTGCAAAAAATCAAAGCTTAAAAAGATAATAACAATTATGTCAGTTTATTTTTATGACATCCATTGACACATCTACTATACATGCTAAATTTTAAGCTCCATTAACTACTAATAGGAACTTAATCATGATTGAACCTGCAACACGAATTTGGATCTTAGTGGCAACTGCACTGGTCCTTTTAATGACACCTGGGGTAGCTTTTTTCTACTCTGGACTTGTAAAAAGAAGAAATGTAATTAACACCATGCAAATGTGTATCATCTGTTTTGCATTCATACCGCTTTTATGGTTTGTATGCGGTTATAGCATCGCTTTTTCAGCTCACAACGCTTTTTTTGGTGGCTTTGACTTTAGCTTCTTAAAAAATATCAACTGGGCATCTGGTGATGCACTTAGCAAAGAAGGCTCTTTTGGATTTTTTGTTTTTCAAATGGCCTTTGCTATTTTAACCCCTGCACTTATCTCCGGTGCTGTGGTTGGAAGAATGCGCTTCAAAGCATTTGTGGTATTCATCATACTATGGTCTCTACTTATATACTGCCCATTAGCCCATATGGTATGGGGACCTGATGGCTTTATTGCGTCAACACTTGGTGCAGTTGACTTTGCAGGTGGTATGGTAGTACATATTAGTGCCGGTGTTTCTGCACTAGTTGCCGCACTGATACTTGGCCGCAGAGATATTCAAACTGAAGATTGCAAAACGCCTCATAATATTCCTCATGTCATGTTAGGTGCTGCTCTTTTATGGTTTGGTTGGTTTGGTTTTAATGCAGGGTCTTCCTTAGCTGCAGATCAATTTGCAGATATTGCTTTCATCAATACGATTCTTGCACCAGCTGCTACTTTATTTTGCTGGACTGTACTTTCATGGTTTAGACATAGAACCATCTCTGGTGTTGGTACTTGCGTTGCTATTATTGTAGGACTTGTTTGTATCACTCCTGCAGCTGGCTATGTTACACCACTTAGCGCCGTATTTATTGGCCTACTTGGTGGTCTTATTTGCTATGTTGCTTCTTTATACGAAGAAAAAATACTTGGCGAAGTAGATGACACACTTGATGTCTTCTTATGTCATGGTTTTGCAGGTATTGTTGGTTCCCTTCTTGCGGCAGTTTTTGCTAGCTCCGAAATGAACTCCGCTATTCCAAATGGCGGCATCTATGGCAACTGGGCCCTAGTTGGACATGAAGCACTTTCAGTTTTATTAACCGTAACCTTTTGTGCTGTTGGAACTGCGCTTATCTTATTCGTAATGAAATTCTTTGTTAAGATTAAGCTCGAAGCAGATGAACAGCGTTCAGGCATTGATTTGTTTGAACACGGTGAAATGGCATATCACAAAGAAAAAGATGCTAAATAAAATATCCCTGATATTTGTTAAAACGCCATGGATAAAACCATGGCGTTTTTTTTACTTTAAAAAAACATACATCTGTGCACCGACTCATGAAACTGCAATTGATATATTAATTAGCCACATTATGCTCACTTATTCAAAAACTCTATACCTTTAGAGAATTTTTTTGGTGGCTTTATTCCAAGTGTAAACAAGTCTTTACAATCCAAGGCACAATCAAAAGGTCTTGGTGTTTCATAAACAGGAGAGCACATCGGTTTTATGTGATCCATTGCTTTACCAAGGCGTTTAGCCATAGCTTTAAGCATATCAAATTTTGTGAGTGCCTGATAACTAGTGTAGTGCCATACCCCTTTAAAATTATGTGATTTATTAGCAATCTGGACAAGCTGCCAACAGGCATTTGCCACATCTTTAATATCCGTAGGGTATCTTCTACAGTAATGATCAACTACTGCATGATCTTGATCAAGAAGCGATAAGAGTGTCGTTACTGCAGATTCTTCTAAGTTTGTGGTTTGGCCATAGAGTATTCCCACACGCAGTATCCCATAGTGACTGAGAATTTTTTGGATTTCAATTTCACCAGCTAATTTAGATTGACCATAAGCATTCAACGGATTAGTCTGATCATAAGGATGATATGGCGCACTTTCACCATCAAACACATAGTCAGTAGAAATATATAATAACCATGCTCCGCATTTTTTGGCTTGCTCTGCTAAAGTTCTAGTCGCTACAACATTCAGAGCCCTTGTATGGGACATATTTTGACTACAAACCTCTGGTCGACGTTCAGCTGCAGCATGAATAATAATATCTGGCTTGGTCTCCTCAAGCAAAGCTTTGATTTGATCAACATCGGATAAATCAACTTTTTTTTGCGAATCACTAGCACGAGAAAAAGCACAAGCAATGGGGTTTATGCTTTCAAAACGCTGCACTAAAGCTTTACCCAATAGACCACTAGCTCCAGTTATTAACACTTTCATAATTGGCCTTGCCCCCTAATACTCTATATATTGCATCATAAAGAAGACTGCAATACATTAAAAAATAGAAATCGCCTAGGAAAAATAAGCTTAAAAACGCACCAGGCTTATATTCTTACTTCGTGGCACCATACTACAAAACTTAGGAGCATGGAAGTTTTTTTCTTTATTATATTGCGATAATATTGCCTTAAGCAGAGGCAAATGCAAAGTAGAGGCATTTTGATTCATTGAATACGCTCCAACTAAACCTATACAGGGAACATAAAAGGCAATAGACACGTAGCCACTAGTGAGTCCCGGAGTATAATAAATAATGCCATATGGGGAATCAACCCTAAATATGCCCATAGCATAACTAGGAGTATAAAGTTTATCAGATAAAACCCCAGATGGAATATTAACAAAGTGCTTGCCAAAATTTGCAACCCCAGAGTCTAATGCAAATAAATGCCGATACCATATAGCCACATTAGCTGGATTAGAAACTAAGGCCCCTGCAGACTCAAGCCAACTTCCATTAAGCTCTGTAACATCAAACTTATTTTGAAAATAACCGTGAACCATTTGTTTTCGCATAGATGAAGAATAGGGAGAAACCTGGTAATAGGTATCATGAATGTTATTTTTAAGACATATTTCTTTTATTAATGCTGCAAAAGGCTTGTGATAGACTTGCTGTAAAATCATCCCTAGAAGTACATAGTTAGTATTAGAATACGACCAGGATGTCCCTGGCTTAAAGTCATTTTTAAGCTTATAGGCTATATCAAGCAACTGTGGACCTTGAAAATGACTGTCGTTTGATAAGGTATCAAAAAAACCAGTTGCGTTAATATAATCGGCAATACCACTGTTTTGATTCAATAACTGCCTAATGGTAATAGCACCATATTTTTTATACTCAGGAAAAAACTTAGATACCGTGTCCTTATAGCTGAGTTTTTTTTCTAGTATCGCCGCCAACGCTATTTGTGCAGTAAACGTCTTTGTAATACTACCAATCTGAAACAAGGAATCTATTTGAACCACAACAGCATGTGGATTATTTTTATCTCCAGAAATAAAAATATTTTCTTGTCGCCCAGAAGGAAGATGAATAAGAGAAAGTGCAAATGCACCAACATTTTTTGATGCCAATATCGGTTTGAGATTATCTTCTATTGCAGCACTTGAAGCAAAGCCAAGAGTATGCAAGCACAAAACAAAACAAACTAAAAAAAATTTTTTAATAATAAATTAAATTATATATATTTAAATATCTTATTTTAATCATTACTTGTAAAATGTCAAGCATTGATTATGGTTGCTAATGCCTATTTAACTGCTGTACACGCTTTTTATAACATCATGATAAAATGGCTAAAGCAATGAAACTTGGTAGATAGATACCAAAGGCAAAATACCGATTTATATCCAAATAAGGATCTATAATAAGAGGTTCAAAAGTATTTATGCGCCGGCCCTATGCTATTATTGATATTGCTTATAGCAAAACCCTATCACAACACCGGCTAAAATTAAGACCACCACAAAACATACTGGCATAACCATGGGGTGTGTTGCAGGAAACAAGGTAAAAAGAACCGTAGCGATAAGGGTAATACTCATGGTTAAAAACCCCATCACGGCAGACCCAGTTGCTTTGTCATCATAATTACTAACTGCCATCACCGTTGCACTACCATAGGTCATTGGTAAGCCTATCATAATAAAAAACATAGGTAGCAATAAGCTCACCGTATTGATAATCCCAAGTGCAAAACTAATTAACATCATAAGACTACCAAGAATCACACAGATATAACCAATACCAAGCACCCTATAAGGTCCAAACTTTTGATTTAATTTCCCTGCCGATAAAGAGCCTATAAATTGCCCACTATAGGGGATTAATAACAGTGCTCCGTACATTGCCGGTGATAAGCCTATTTCTTTAATACCAATAAAAGGCGCGCCACTGGCAATAATATAGATAAAGGCTGACATTAAGCCATATATTACAGAAAACATGAGTAAGCGTACACAGGAAAAAGCACGCCTATTATTTTTTAGAATATAGCTAGGCTTTAAGGAGTGATAATCTTTCTCTTGCAAAGTTTCAGGTAAATACATACTCGAAAACAGTATGACAAGCCCATAAGCCAAATAGATATAAAAACAATCCACCCATGATAAATCGCTTGTAACAACACCTCCTAGAGCTATAGCCATTGCCGGCATAAAAGCATATGCCAAAACGGTATAACTCACAATAGGCCGCGCCTGGTCTGGATGGTAGAAATCATTAATGATGGTAAAAGTAATGGCCATGCCAACACTCGCCCCAAGTGCCATCAACAATCTCCCGATTAATAGCAAACTAAATATATGGCTATAAATACCTGCCAAACACACCAAACAAGCAAATAGATATAACACCAAGCCAGAATAAATTGCTATTTTTCGGCCAAAGCGATTGGCTATCGGCGGATAAAATAATTGACCAATAGCATAACCTACTACAAACAAGCTCATCAACTGTTGTGTATAAGCCGGACTAATATGATAGAAACTGCCAATTTGAGGTAAGGCTGGGCTTATAAACACCGTTGCAACAGAAGGAAACCCAATCAGCAGCATAAGACAAGCTAAGTGGGGCTTTTTTACATTCATTCTATATTTCATATTACTTCCTTTCCTTCTGAAGTTGCATCATAAGCTTTTTCTTAGCATCCTGATCAACTGGGCACTCCCAATCAAAACCAATTTTTTGCCAATTAACATCATCTGGATCCAAACCGATCTTTTCAATATGACCTTTATGACAAATAAAAAAATAATCCTCATAAGGCAATAAATAACACCCAGGATGTTGCGCCAAATATACTTTTGCTTCGCTATACTCACGAAACCATACATTCATACCGCTATCACACATGCCCTTAATATATAATCGCGCATTTGGCTCCAAGCTTAAACATAAATCATCCCAACACCGTGCGCCTTGCTCCATTGCAATCACCTCTAAACAATCTTTTAAGGACACCGATGCTAGATCTGATAAGGCCTTTGAGGCTTGATCTTTATATTTTGGTAGCACAAAGAGGCGATGAGTGGACTTCTGATCCACCAAAGCGCTCGAATCCTTGCCTAAGGTTTTTATCGCCTTATACAAGAGTAAAGCTTGTTTTTTAAACTGCAATAGTCTTTTAGTTGCTGCCATTTTGAAACTCCATTGCGACCATGCGCCATTTTTTAAAGCATCTTTGCACCATTACCGGAGCGGCTATAAGCACACATATGGTAAACCCTATGCGCAGCCCAACCGGCCCACCAGAAAACACAAAGCCACCTATATATGCACACGGTAAGCCAATAGCCCATAAGCAAAATATACTTATTTTCATTGGCGTCTTAGCATCCTGCATACCACGTAAGGTATTTGAAAAAATAGCACGTATCCCATCAAAACTCGTATAGATGACTGCCACCATCATAAAATAAACCGCATAATCCACTAACTGGCTATGGGCAGCATGATCAATATTTAAATAAAGATCCACCAAAGTTTTAGGAAAAACTAAAAACCCTAGTGCAAACAAACCGCTTACCATAAGACCAAACACACAACCTGCTTTACAGGTTTGGGTTATTGCATTTAAATTCCTTTCTCCATATCCATGACTAACCAATATGGAAACCGCAGATGATAAGCCAATTGATATCATCACAAACAAGAGCGTAAATTGACCCACTATTTGCTGTGCAGCTAAAGCACTAGAGCCAAATAAGCCCATCAAATATGCTGCCACCGTCATGGCCGCCAACTCACCTGAGACCTGTAGCGCAATAGGCCACCCCAAGGAGACAATTTGATAAACCATGTGATAATTTAGGCCATATGGCCTAGAAAACACCCCATACACCTTAGACCACTTCGCATGACAGGCAATCATGATTGCAATCACCGTAATACAAATATCTACAATAAATGATGCCCCAGTAATACCGCCCATCGCTAATTTTGGCAAACCCCACTTTCCTAACACCAAACCATAAGATAAGCATATAATCAACGGAAAAGTAATAATAGATAAGTAAAAAGCAATTTTAGGATGACCAATTGCAGTAAAATATTGATTGATCGCCGAATTGATCATTATAGGGATCATCGACAAAGCACCAAAATAGAAAAAAGGCTTTGCCAATTCTACCAAATGAGGATCTTGGCCAAAGACTTGCAGCAAAGAAGGTAGCAATAACATCAATAACATTGCCGGGAATACCAAGCATAATGCAAGCAAAATCCCATTGTGAAATAAAGCCTTTATCTGTGGATTATTTTTATTCTCACCATAGCAATGACCAATCTTAATGCCTAAGGCATAAAATCCCGTAGCAAAAAAAGTTATGATAGTATAAAAGCTTGGCGCAGCAAAGCCTGCCGCCGCAATATAGTCTTTTCCTAAACGCGATAAAATCCACATCGAAGCTAGTGTCGGCACAATCCCTAGTAATTGATTGGCTATCATCGGCAAAGAAAAACGACCTAATCGCCTCATCGCCGACAATAATGATAGTGCCGTATTTTTTTCATTTATCATATTATTTGACATTTTTTTTCTCCTTGCCATTTTCCTTTAATAGCAAGCCCAAACCCGCCACCAGGCTCTCTAAGCCCACTTTAAAACCATAATCAAAATTCGTATTATTTTTGTATCTATTAGCCTTATCCAAAAGTGGATAAGGATGCTCATCACGCATAAATGAATCCGCTAAATTTTCCTTTTGCTCCAAACCTACAGTCGGCCCCACTTCCGCTAAAACATGCCCTAAGATAAAAACATTAAAGTTTCTAAAAATCATCAATACCTGATGATGCTTAAAACCCGCTTGTAATAAAATACCTAAGGTTTGCTCCGCCTGCGCAAGAGAAGCCTCTGTTACCGTTGGCCTACTAACAAAAACTGCCAACATATTCGGATGCATCAATAAGCCCTGGCGTGTAGCATGACCAAGCTCTATTAAATGCTTGTCCCAATCCTTGGTATTTTTCAACTGCGCCATATGATTATACAAATAGCCCTGTATCATATCCAACAATGCCGCTTTATTTTCAACATGATTGTATAAAGAAGCTGCTTTAACCCCAAGCTTTTGTGCCAAGCCACGCATCGTTAAACACGCCACACCCTGCTGATCAATAATCGTAATTGCAAGCTGAATAATCTTTACTTTACATAATTTTGTCGCCGCCATACCACCACCTAAACTAACAATGTTAGCCATATTAAACTAACGACGTTAGTTTGTCAAGTGCTTTATTTTGTCGCCGCCATACCACGACCTTAAGCGAATAATGCCTGATGAGGGAACAAGGGCTATCTTGATGATTAATTTGGGTGAGGAGGCGGAGTTATCGCTTAAGCACGGCATGCCAAAGCAGGTCGTTTTACATCGTCCTTTACAAGTCACCCTGGTATAGACGTGCCATTAAGGCGATGTATTGCTGTGTGCCAGACTTGGTTGAGCCCTTAAGTGAGAGGGCCTGGGGCTTAGATTTTAATGATTAAGTCATTTAGTTAAGGGAGATTAGCTATGGAAGAAGATGCCCCTGATTGTTTAATCGCGTCAATGACAACTTGTTCGTTAAATGACTTTAGGCATATTGCTTCTGCTTGCCTGGCAGGGTTTGGTTTTTCAAGAAAAGATTCAAGAGAAGTGTTGCCGGCCTGTTTGATTAGAGGGCTTACCTCACTATTAGCTTGGATTAATGTCGGAAGACCACTGATGGCAGCAGCATTAATGGCCGCGCCAGGAGCAGCCTGGGCAACTCCATCTGCTATTGTTAGTAAAGCGTTTAAACCTAATTGATCACTGATGATTGCTCTTTTATCTCCAATGTCATCCACAACGGCCTGATTCATTTTACCTATTAGCAGATTAGATAGAGGTATTCGTATGGTTAACTCAGAGTATGTATTTAATATATCCTTTAAAGCCACTATGTATTCCTGCATATCCTTCCTCCCAGGATGTAGGCTAATGACGATTTGTGGCTTCTGTTCTTTCGAAAGATGCCGTTTCGAATATTCCAGTATAGAGGAAATAAATTCAATATCATCCCAAGCCTTGTCTTCTCGGCGAGGCAGTGTAGTTCCAGAAATAACAATCACTTTGCGTGTATGATTGATGTTAAGTGATTGGCACATTTTCATTTTTTCTGCAGCTTTAGCAGGTTTAATGGGTTTAATATGCATACCCATTTCATGGACGTGTTCTTCGGCTATCCCTAATTGCAGAGCCTCAGACTTCGTTTTATCATTTTTAAGTGGCGTGCAGAACGATAAGGCAGCATAAGATTTGGGCAATTGATTAGGTAAATACTGCTCTGACTTAGTGGATGGGGTATACATATAATCACTGATAAGGACAGTCCTATCTGCTTGAGACGCTTGGCTTTGGATCTCTTCATTATCCATTGAACCTGATGCACGGCCCAGCACAAGAACCTTAGAGGATGTATCTGTTTTTTTAGCGGGTAATGCATCAAACTTTTCTTTGCAAGCCCCTTGTGGATCAATGCTAAAGGTAAAGTCTGGATCGTTAGAGAGTGCTACGATTAACTTTTGAAAAATACCAACATGTCCTAGGGCTGTCGGCATTAATATAACATGCATGGGATTTTGAGGGCCTTGCATATTTTCAATTGATGAATCATTGCTCTTTGCAGATTTGACACGGTGCGAGCTCGCCATGAAGCCCATTGCTGCTATTGTAGCTATTGTAGCTATTGTAGCTTGTGTGCCATATCTAGAAAAAAACATAAACTATTTCCTCATTCATCTCTTTGCTTATAACAGTGGCGATAAAATTATGTAAAGTATTGACTTTACCCCTCCACGCCAATAAAATCATTGCGTATTTTAATATAATAAAATTATTTTGTCAATATATTTTTATATTTTAATACATTCCCATAGCATGGATACCCCAGTATGCTACTATTTTTAACTAGCCTAAAGCCTTCATTTCTGATACATTATCAAAACTTTAACGGATGATATATTTTGCTATGACCGACACCACCACTGCCCATAAAACCAATTTCATCAGAAACATTATCGACCAAGACCTTGAAAATGGTGCCCATAGCACTATTATTACCCGTTTTCCACCAGAGCCTAATGGCTTTTTACATATTGGCCATGCCAAAGCGATTTGTATTAATTTTGGTATTGCACGGGACTATAATGGTCGCTGTCATATGCGCTTTGATGATACCAACCCTAGTCGGGATTACGACTGCTATACCGCTGCTATTTTAAAAGATATCCATTGGCTTGGCTTTGATTATGGCAAACACCTTTATTATGCTTCTGATTACTATCAAACCCTTTATGAATGTGCACTCAAACTTATTGAACAAGGCGATGCCTATGTCGATAGCTTAAGCGCCAAAGAGATGCACGATTATCGTGGCACCTTAACCGAAGGCGGTAAAAACAGCCCCGACAGAGACCGAACGATCGAAGAAAACCTTAGCCTGTTCAAAGAAATGCGCCAAGGCAAACATCCTGAAGGAAGCTTTACGCTGCGCGCCAAAATTGATATGCAGTCGGGCAATATTAATCTGCGTGATCCAGTTATTTACCGCATCCTGGATAAAACCCATCACCGCAGTAAAGATCAATGGCCCATTTATCCCACCTACGATTTTGCCCATGCACTCTCTGATGCCACCGAAGGCATAACACACTCCCTATGCAGCTTAGAATTCCAAGACCATCGCCCTTTATATGACTGGTGTGTAGCCAAAACACAACAAGCTAAGGTTCCTCATCAATACGAATTCTCACGCCTTAATTTATCCCATAGTATTACTTCTAAACGCAAACTCAAACGCCTTGTTGATGAAGGCCATGTCGATGGCTGGGACGATCCGCGGATGCCCACTATCTCTGGGATGCGTGAGCGAGGTTATGCGCCACAAGCAATTATCGACTTTTGTGATCTTATTGGCGTTTCTAAACAAGAATCCATCACCAGCATGGATCTTCTAGAAGGATGTGTGCGTAATCATCTTGACCACCATGTAGAGCGCCGTTATGCAGTGCTTGATCCTATAAAAGTTATCATAGAAAACTTTGAAGAAGATGAAACCTTAGACATTACCGTAAGCAATCATCCACAAATTCCAGAACTTGGCCATAGAGTGATCACGTTTTCAAATGAAGTCTATATAGATCGAGACGATTTTATGCTTAATCCCCCGCCTAAATACAATCGCTTGCGCCCAGAGGGAGAAGTCCGCCTGCGCAATGCTTTTGCAATCAAATGTAATGAGGTCATGTGTGATGAAAGCGGTAAAGTCACTTCTTTACGTTGCACCATCGATAAAGACACCTTGGGCGGTAAAAAACCCCAAGATGGTCGCAAAATTAAAGGCGTGATTCACTGGGTTAACGCCAAAGATGCCATCGATGCAAAGGTCGCACTTTACGATCGTCTCTTTACAGATGAAGCACCAGGTAGTCTTGAGGACTTCACCACTGCACTTAACCCTGAGTCACTTAAGCTTCTAGAAAACGCTAAACTTGAACCTTCTCTTAAAGATGCAAACCCCCTTGAAGCCTTTCAATTTACCAGGCTGGGTTACTTTTGTCGCTCAAGCAGTGAAGATATGCAGTTTAACCGCATTGTAAGCTTAAAGGAAACTTGGCAAAAATAATATTTGCCAAGTCCATCCTAAAATCACCTCTAAGAAGGAGAAACTACAGGTTTCAAATGCTTATGAAACCATGGGTAAAAAAGTGCCAACAGCACTGCAATCATCGCAACCATTACCCCTAAATCTAACAAGGTGGTGCCAAATTGATGGCGAAGCGCCACATGGCTAAGGTGCGCTTGATTGCCAAGGGCAAAATTAGAAAGATAACTGGCTAATATCGCCGCAACCCCAACATTTAAAAGTGCAATACCCATCATCATACTTTGAGCCTTTTGTGGCACTAAAGATCCCACCATACTTAAGCTTACAGGGCTAATTAAAAGCTCTGCAATACCTTGTAATATGGCGTACACTAAAAGCCAGGCAAATGGAATTAATGCGCCCTGCTGCGTTTCTACAATGCCAAGTTTAAGCAAAAACAAGGCCAAGGCACAACAAAACAAACCGCCCACAAACTGCAGTGATTCATTAATGGCGCCTGGGAATTTTTTTCGCAATTGTTGAAAAAACAGTCCCAAAAGTGGCCCGCCAATAATAATCGTCGCGGCATTAATAGTTGAGATCCAGGCTGGAGCAATGCTTATGCCTAAAAAGTGCAAATCTACCTCACGCTTAGCAAACAGCATCAAACCCATCGGTGCAATTTGATAAATAATCCAAAATGCTTGTGCCGCTAATATTAAAGCTACAAAACGGATCATTTTACTTCTTAAAGCTCGTGGTAAAGACAAAGTATAAACCAGCATACCTATAAGCATCATAACCCCAAGGACTAATACTAAACTAGAGCCGACTAATGCATGCTTGAGCAATAAATACACTACTGGAATCATCGCACATAAAATAGCAAGCCCTAAAACCAAGCGAATACCTTGCTCAGCTTTACTTGCAAGGGAAAGTTTACTATGGAGATCGGCAAACGATGCTCCTGCGATAATAATCAATACGATACAGCACGCATTAATTGCTGCAGCACTGAGAAAAAGCGCCTGAAAAGCTTGATGCATTTGAAACCAGCCTGCAATTAAAAAGCCTACTAAAAATCCAATATTCATGGCTGAGTAAGATAAGAAAAAGGCTTTTTCACGGCGCTTATCACTGGCTTCATAATGCTGCCCTACTATCATATTAATGCTGGTAATCATGGTACCCGAGCCAAGCAGCATGGTACTTAAACCAAGATAAAAATAACCAAGCCCACCATGAGCAAGTAACAGCCCACCAATAGATTGAAAAATAATAGAACAAAAAAGGGCAAGGCGAAAGCTTAATAAGTTACCCCCGATGGCACCAGAGAGCACATGCAGCGCAAAGTTACAGGCAAAAAATACTCCTGCAATTAAATTTGCTTGATGACTACTAAAGCCCAGTTGCTGCTTCATATATAAGGTCAAGGTGCTGTACATCACGGCAAAGCTAATGGTTGAAAAAACTTGTAACAAACAAATAAGATATAGTGATTTTTGCACACTGATTGTGTGTGATGATCTAGAATTCATGATAATTCACCTTTAAATAACGACAATACGAGAAATGGATATACGCTTTTGCTGAAATTAGAACCCTGCACTAGCGTCGCAAAAAAACCTCTAGTACAGGCAGCGCATGCCTTTAAGAGTGACAGTGACACAGAAAGTCGGTACAGTAGACCATAAAGCGCCCGTGACACATAGTGCCTTAAGAGACCGAAGCTGGTACTGCGCTTTAATACTCATAAAAATATAGACCTTAAACCCTATATAAAATCCGACTTGATCTTTGATCCTAACAAAATCCATACGCTTGTCAACACTTTTTAAAGAATAATAGGATACAAGAGATTTTGAGATTTATTTTTTCCTGAGAAAAATAAAGCAAATTTTCTTAAAATACGAATCTAATTGCGCGCATTTGAATCTGTATTTGTTAAGCTAGCATAAGCTTGATCAAATTGCTCTATCACCTCACGCCCTTCAGATAGAAATGCCACTGCACCTTCACAAATGGCAACAGAAGAAAGTGTAGCTAGGCGTTTGATTGGATCTTTAATATTGAAAAAAGGCAAAGCAGCCTCAAAAGCATGCGTTAAGGAAGTTCCCAATGCAAAAATATATTTATCAAAGGATACACAACGTGGGTAACATTGTGCCAATGTTTGAGCATCTTTTTTACTATTGCCTTCAAACATTAAAGTTGGTATAAAATTAAGGCCAAATATAAGCGGCAACGCTACGCCAGCTGCCTCTATAGGAACATCCCATTGTAATAAAAAAGTCAGCAAGGATAAACTGTGACTAAGTGCATGTGCAACTGCTCCGCCATAGACCCTTAAAGAAGTTAAAAACCCTGGATGCTCATCGTTATAGGCTCCTAAATACCCTTTGCCAAATATTTCATCCACCGTTACACCATTTTCACCACATAAAGCTAAAACCCCATCTCCCACCAAAAACGTATAAGCAAGTATACTTAAAGGTTTATCATAACCGATTTTATCAATAAGCATATTGATCATATTAAAGGTCGTAAAATAAGAAACATATCCATCAGCACCATTAAGGGCCCCTACCCCAAGCCAATACTTTATAGAACGTGGTGCTTCTAGCTTTTGATCTTCGATATACATTGTCAATAAAGGATCACCGCTTTGAGCCTCATCTAAGCTGGCTTCATCCTTTAATATTTCATACGCCCGAAAATAAATGTTTTGAGCTAGGGCAACCACACCCGCAGCTATGGCAAAACCATTGATAGCAAAAACCTCCTCCTCGTCACGCACTGAATTTGCTGCCGCATACGGCGCAAGTGTTGCACCAATCGCTAAAGTATAGACTGCTAGTTTTTTACATCCATAAGTCATTGTCATCATGTCCTCCAGGTGAATATTAAACAAACGATAATGAGAATGGTTATCATTATAATCATAAGATTTGCTAAATTCAATAATATTATGCATTTTTTAAAAAAAAAATAACGTTATTCTAGGATACAAGGGTCAGTACAAGCGCTTTATTTTCAACTACGAAGCTACTTGTATCATTCAATAAAATATATGGGCACTGTGTTGGACAAGAACTAAAGGCCGTTTTAATCTAGCTCAAGTTCACAACCTTCTGATTGATCCAATACTTGAGCACTAGAGACAGCAGAAGCACAAGATAAAAAAACAAATGGAAATAAAGCCATACAATGATTGTATAGATGTTTAGACATGCTATTCGTAAATGCATTTCGAAAAAATACCTCAAAAAGAAAAAACTTTTTATGATTATTGCCATGACCCTGCTCTAAAGCAGACTCATGGATCGTAGGCAAACTTTCTGCATAGCACTGATCTAGCTTATCCTCCCAACGTCTTCGTTGCCTCATAGTTCTACATTTAAAAAAAGTAATTAAAACACTCAATTAATAAAAACACAACATTATACTAATATAAAATAAATATTCAAGATATTAATTTAGAGAAAAGTACTATTCACAATACAATGCTTAGATTCGATCACTACACGTTTATAAATATTTAGGACTTTTTAAATAAAGACCTCAGCTTACAGAGAAAAACAGGGATAGCGCACCAGCCAATAAAACCCTCAATAACCATAACCAAGCCTAAAATAATAAAGAAAAGTTTACTCGCACCAAATATAGCCGCAAGTGTAATTGCTGCGCCTATAACCACGCGATTAATACGATCAGTTTTATCTATATTACACTTGTTGAACATAGCATCCTCCATAGACGTCATTATTATAAGTAGATTTATAAATCTATTTTAAAAGAGTTTATGCTCTAAGCAAAGCAAAAGCTAAGCAAAAAAAAACCGCTTAAAAGCGGTTTCTTTAAAATCAGGATAAATAGAAAACTATTTGCTGGTTTCTTTTTTAGCAGCAGGAGCTTTCTTCGCAGATTCCTTTTTAGGAGCAGCTTTTTTAGCAGTTTCCTTCTTAGGAGCAGCTTTCTTTGCTTCTGGTTTAGAATCAGTAGCTTTAGCATCATCTTTTGCTTTGGAAGCTTTTGGTGCTTCTTCAGCTTCCTCTGCTTCAACTGGCTCTGGACGGTCCACTAATTCAACGTAAGCAATTGGTGCACAATCACTAACACGAAAGCCACACTTGATAATACGCACATAACCACCTTGACGATCTTTATAACGAGATCCTAAAACTTCAAAAAGCTTCTTTACGGCGGCTTTATTACCAAGACGCGCAAAAGCTAAACGACGATTGGCAACCGTGTCTGTCTTAGCTAGGGTTATAAGCGGCTCAAAATGTCTACGCATTTCTTTTGCTTTGGGTAGAGTAGTTTTAATTAACTCGTGGTCAATCAAGGATATGTTAAGGTTTTTCATTAAGGCTTTACGTTGATCACTAGTTCTGCCTAAAATACGACCGGTTTTTCTATGACGCATGGTTGTAGTTCCTTCTTACTTATTTTAACGCTTCAGGTGGCCAATTTGGGCCAAGCATTTGACCTAAATTAATACCATGCTCTGATAATACTTGCTTAATTTCTGTTAACGATTTTTTACCTAAATTAGGGGTTTTTAACAATTCAGTTTCAGTACGCTGTACTAAATCACCAATATAGATAATGTTCTCTGCTTTTAGACAGTTCATGGAACGGACGGTTAGCTCAAGATCGTCTACAGGTTTTAATAATAAAGGATCAATCGCAGGTTCATTAGAAGCAGGCGCTTGCTCTACTGGAGCTTTAAGGTCAACAAAAACTGCAATTTGCTCATGTAAGAATGTTGCAGCTTTACGAATAGCTTGCTCAGGATCAATAGATCCATTGGTTTCAATTTCTAAAATTAGTTTGTCTAAATCAGTACGATTTTCAACCCTTGCAGCTTCAACATGATAAGAAATTTTACGAATTGGACTGTAAGAGGCATCAATAAGAATGGCACCAATTGCAGAATTTTCTTGATCCATTGGTGTCACAGGAACATAACCACGACCACGTTTAACAGTCATAGTCATATTAAGCTTACCTTTTTTATTTAAAGTAGCAATATGACATTCAGGATTGATAATTTCAACACCGGCGGTTAATTGGATATCACCAGCACAAACCGCACCTTCTTTATCGGCAGTAAGGCTAATAGTGGCCTCATCCATCTCTTCATCCATTTTAATGGCAACTTGCTTAAGATTAAGGATAATATCAACCACATCTTCAGCAACACCATCAATTACAGAATATTCATGCAGCACGCCTTCGATATTTACATCCACAATAGCAGCACCTGCAATTGAAGATAATAAAATACGTCTTAGGGCATAGCCTAAGGTATAGCCAAAACCACGCTCTAAAGGTTCAATTGTAACCGTAGTACGGTTCATTGCTTTAGAACATACATCAACCATCTTGGGCTTTAATAATTCATCTACTAAAAAAGGCATATTATTCTCTCTCTCTTTATTAAGCTAATTTAGAATACCATTCAACAATTAACTGTTCATTAATTTCTGCAGGCATCTGAGATCTTTCGGGTAATGATTTTACCACTGCTTCAAATTTCTTGTTATCAACCTCAAGCCACTCAATTTCCATACGTTGTGCTGCAATTTCTTGTGACATTTGTACACGATCATGCTTTTGTGCAGCAGGTACAATAGAAACAATATCTTGAGCTTTAAGTTGATAAGAAGGACAATTTAAAATTTTGCCATTAACCATAACGTGTTTATGATTAACCATTTGTCTTGCTTGACGTCTGGTTGATGCAAATCCAGCACGATACACAACATTGTCAAGACGTGCTTCGAAAATTTGAAGCATTCTTTCACCTGTTGCCATTTTAGATTTGGCTGCTTTTACATAATAAGCACGAGATTGTTTTTCATTAACACCATATAAAATACGTACTTTTTGCTTTTCTACAAGCTGTAAACCATAATCACTTAAACGACCACGTTTATCACCATGTTGACCAGGCGCTGTTTGACGGCATTTTTGGTCGTAAGCTTTTACATTACTCTTCAAGTACAAGTCTGTGTTTACTCGTCTTGATAACTTCATAGATGGAAATTTCATCTTTGTTTTCATATTTTTTTCCTCTTACTTAAACTATACGCGACGACGTTTTCTAGGACGTGCACCATTATGTGGGATAGGAGTGACATCTTGGATGTTGGTTATTTTAAAACCTTGAGTATTTAAGCCACGAATGGCACTTTCTCTACCTGGTCCAGGTCCTTTTACAAATACTTCTAGATTTTTAACGCCAAATTCTTTAGCCATTTCTGCACAGGTTTCTGCAGCTTTTTGCGCCGCATAAGGAGTACTCTTTCTAGATCCTCTAAAACCTGAACCACCAGAGGTTTTCCAACAGATTACATTGCCATGTCTATCTGAAATGGATATTAAAGTATTGTTGAATGATGAATAGATATATGCATTTGCATCAACCACTACTTTTTTAAT
Source organism: uncultured Gammaproteobacteria bacterium (assembly GCA_902563055.1). Lineage (GTDB taxonomy): Bacteria > Pseudomonadota > Gammaproteobacteria > Francisellales > CACEW01 > CACEW01. Next base: position 19,239 of record CACEWE010000020.1, read on the forward strand.
TTTACGTTTTGTATTTGCTTGCTTTGCTGCCACAGTTTATTCTCCGTTATCTTAATTACGCTCTCATTGGCTTACGCGGACCTTTACGGGTACGTGCATTGGTTTTAGTTCTCTGACCTCTTAAAGGAAGTCTTCTACGATGTCGACGTCCACGGTAGGTACCTAAATCGCTTAAACGTTTAATATCCATTGATACTTTACGACGTAAGTCCCCTTCGATCATGTAGTTGGCAACTTCCTTACGAATGGTTTCTAACTGATCTTCAGAATAAGTGGAAACCTTTGCTGCAGGATTAAGTGATAAGTCTGAGCAAATTTTCTTTGAAGTTTGTCTACCTATACCATAAATATGGGTAAGGGCTATGACAAGGTGCTTATGATCTGGTATGTTAATCCCTGCTATACGGGCCATCTGTTAACTCCTATTTAGTTCTTCGCTTAAAAAAACGGCATATGATACCGCAAAATGAAACATTTAGCAAGCTTTTTGCTATCCTTGACGCTGTTTATGGCGTGGATCAGTACAAATAACTCTTACTATTCTGTTTCGCTTAATAATTTTACAATTTCTGCAAATCTTTTTTACCGATGCTGCTACTTTCATTTTCTTTTCCTTCTATCTTTTGCCTTTAATATTGGCCTTTTTAAGTATCGACTCATAACGAGTAGACATCATGTGAGATTGTAATTGGGTCATTAGGTCCATCATTACAACCACAACAATAAGTAATGATGTCCCCCCAAAATAAAATGGTACATTCCAAGCCCCCATCATTAGCATAGGTATAAGACATACTAATGTTATATATATGGAACCAACTAAGGTTAAACGGCTCATAACTTTATCTATATATTTACTAGTTTGAATACCAGGGCGAATTCCAGGAATAAATGCCCCAGATTTCTTTAAATTATCAGCTGTATCTTGTGGGTTGAATATAATAGCAGTATAAAAGAAACAAAAGAAAATAATAGCTGCAGAAAACACCATAAGATACAAGGGTTGACCAGGAGATATCGCCAAGGAGAAAGTACTTAGCCAAGTCGCCTCGCCTCCAGTTGGTACAAATTTAGCAAGCGTTGCTGGTATCATTAAAATCGAAGAGGCAAAAATTGGTGGAATAACACCAGCCATATTAATTTTTAGAGGCAAGTGAGACTTCTGCGCTGCCATCATTTTATTACCCTGCTGTCGTTGCGCGTAATTGATAGTAATCCGACGTAATGCTCTTTCAACAAAAACAACAACTAAAGTAACCGCAATCATGACCGCAATGATTAAAATTAATAAGCCCGGTGACATGTTACCTTGTCTGGTTTGCTCAAAGGTATGGCCAATAGCACTTGGGATATGAGACAAAATGCCTGCGGTAATTAATAATGAAATACCATTCCCAACGCCACGCTCTGTCATTTGCTCACCAAGCCACATTAAAAACATGGTTCCGCCTGATAGGGTTAACATAGAGATAACATAAAAGGTGATTAAAGGATGATAAATGACTAAGCCTTGCGTTACCGCAAACTTACTCATCCAAACAGACTGCAATACGGCAATACACAAGGTTAAGACCCTGGTATATTGCGTTATTTTACGATTGCCAGATTCACCTTCTTTTTTTAATTCAGCAAGGGATGGAACCACCGCTGTCATTAGTTGAATGATAATAGAAGCAGAGATATAAGGCATAATACCAAGCGCAAAGATTGATACATGCATTAAAGCACCACCTGAGAACATATTAAAAAGCCCAAGTATGGTATTGCTTTGTTGATTAATGAAGTCAGCCATTTTTAAGGTATCAACACCAGGCACAGGTATAAAGATTCCAAGACGGAAAATGCATATTCCAAGGATTAGGAATAGAACTCTCTTTTTGAGCTCTGATAATCCACTTGGTTTGGCAAGACCCGCTGCATAACTCATAATTATTCCTCTACTTTACAACCAGCTTTTTCAGCTGCAGCCTTTGCACCTTTAGTAAATTTGATACCGGAAAAAGTAAGTTTTACAGTACAATCACCTGATAAAAAAACCTTAAGTGTTTTTATGTGTTTTGTAACAAGACCACGCTCTTTTAAAAAATCAAGAGTAACGGTAGAATCTGCAGGAAAACTATTAAAAGCAGATAATGGTAAATCCATACCAAAACTTGATTTTCTAGCAACAAAACCAGACTTAGGAAGTCTTCTATGAAGTGGCATTTGGCCGCCCTCAAAACCTGGTTTTATAGAACCACCAGAACGCGCTTTTTGACCTTTTTGCCCACGAGCAGAAGTTTTGCCCCAGCCTGATGCAGCACCACGACCAACGCGTTTAGCAGTTTTTTTTGATCCACATGGAGATAATGTATTTAATTGCATTAGGAAACATCCTCTGTTACTTTTACTAAATAGTTAATTTTATTCATCATCCCACGATTTTCTGGGGTGTCAATAACCTTAACTGTATGATTAATTTTTCTTAGACCCAAACCTCTTGCACACGCAATATGGTTTTTTAGACGGCCATTTAGACTTTTTATTAACTGTACTTCTACCATTTTTTGTTTTGCCATGGTCTTACTCCTGAATTTCACTTAGTGTTTTACCGCGCTTTTGAGCAACTTGCTGTGGCGAAATAATGCTTTGCAAACCCTCCACTGCAGCATGTACAACATTAATAGGTTTAGTAGAGCCATAAACTTTAGATAACAAGTTATGAATTCCAAGTACTTCGCATACTGCACGTAGTGGACCTGCTGCAATAATACCTGTACCTTGTGAGGCAGGTTGCATATATAATTTAGTCGCACCAAATTTATGGGTAATAGGATAAAAAATTGTATCGTCATTAAGCTGGATATCAACCATAGAGCGTCTTGCATTTTGCATTGCTTTAGCAATTGCTGCAGGAACTTCTCTTGCTGCTGCATAACCAATACCGATACGTCCTGCTCCATTCCCAACAACGACAAGTGCAGAAAAACTAAAGATACGGCCACCAGGAATTACCTTTGCATGGCGATCAACCGATACTAGTCTTTCCATTAAGTCATCGCTTTGGCCTGTTTGATTGGTATTTGTATTCATACTAATTTATCCTTTACCTTAAAATTTTAATCCGGCTTTACGAGCCGCTTCTGCTAATGCTTTAATCTTGCCATGATAAGGAAAACCTGAACGATCAAAAGATAATTCTTTGATTCCAATATCAAGCGCTTTTTTGGCAATAGTTTCACCAATTTTAGTAGCCGCTGCAATATTGCAAGTATATTTTAAATCCTTTGCAATAGTTTTATCTAAAGTAGAAGAAGCTGCTAATACTTTTGTAGCGCCATTATTTGCCTGAATGATTTGCGCATAAATGTGTTTGCCAGTCTTATGGACTGATAAAAATGTTTTATCGTCACGAAGATAATCACATCTGTATCTTCTGGCTCTTCTTAAACGACTGGTTGTTTTTAAACTAGACATAACGGCACCCTTTATTTTTTCTTAGTTTCTTTACGAATAATATGCTCATCAGCATAACGCACCCCTTTACCTTTATAAGGTTCTGGTGGTCTGTAAGCTCTAATTTCAGAAGCTACTTGGCCGAGAAGTTGTTTATTCTTGCTTTTTAAAGTTAATTCTGTTTGACTTGGTGCCTCAGCCTCTACGCCTTCTGGAAGATCATAGTTAATGGGGTGGGAATAACCAAGCACTAAGTTAATTTTCTTTCCCTGCACCTTTACACGATAACCAACACCAACCAGCTGGAGTTTCTTTTCAAATCCTTCTGAGAGACCAATGATACTATTTCTTATTAACGAATAGTGTGTACCCCAAAGCATTTTACTCTTTTTAATTTTCTTGTTTTTTTCATCGCACTCAAGCATAAGGCCATTTTCAGTCATTTCTACCTTAAGAAAAGATTCTAAATTATGAGTAAACTCACCTTTAGAACTTTTAACTAAAACAGTGCCGTTATTGAAGGTAACTTCAACGCCTTGTGGGATGCTAATGGGTTTTGATGCTAATCGAGTCATGATAATTCCTTTATTCCACGTATAATAGTACTTCGCCGCCAACATTTATTTTTTTGGCATTTTTTGCTGTCATAACACCTTTATTGGTAGAGACAATAGCAATACCTAAATCATTACGGATAGATTTAAAATTAGCAGCTTTTGAATATTGTCTTAGACCAGGTCGTGATACACGATCAATAGATTCAATTACCGCTTTACCTTGATGGTATTTTAATTCAATAGTCAGATTCTTCTTAGGAGAACTTTCTTCCTGTTGCGTTTCATAAGAAACGATATAGCCTTCATCTAAAAGAACTTTACAAATACTTTCTTTCTCTTTTGAATGAGGCGCAGAAACCAATGGGTGATTTCTTTGCTGTGCGTTTCTAATTCTGGTTGCTAAATCTGCTATAGGGTCTTGCATCGTCATCTTAAATTTCCTCTTACCAACTGGCTTTTTTAAGTCCAGGAACATAGCCCATCATTGCTAATTTACGCAACATACCACGGCTCATTCCAAAACGCTTGTTATAAACACCACGAGGTCTTCCAGTTAATTGACAACGACCTGCAGCACGAATTTTACTTGAATTTCTTGGCAATTTTTGTAATGCAAGCTGTGCTTCAAAGCGTTCTTGTGCTGTAAGATTTAAATCTTTCATACGCTCTCTTAGGGCATCTCTTCTTGCACCATATCTGTTGTTTAGCTTTGCACGTTTCTTTTCACGTTCAATTACACTTGTTCTTGCCATAATTTATACATCCTTTTTAAGTGGAAGATTAAACAATCTTAATAATTCTCTTGCTTCTTCATCAGTTTTAGCTGTTGTTGTAATACAAATATCCATACCGCGAATCTTATCGATATTATCATAATTGATTTCTGGGAAAATAATTTGTTCTTTTATACCCATGGAAAAATTACCTCTACCATCAAATGACTTGTTGTTTATACCACGAAAATCACGAATACGAGGGATAGCTATATTGATTAAACGATCAAGGAAACCAAACATCTTTTCATTTCTAAGCGTTACCTTACAACCAATTGGCCAACCATCACGAATTTTAAATCCTGCAATAGATTTTTTGGATTTGGTAATAAGTGGCTTTTGAACAGCAATCTTTTCCATATCAGCTACTGCGAAATTTAAAACTTTTTTATCTTTAGCAGCCTCACCCACACCCATGTTTAAGGTAACTTTTACAAGCTTTGGAACTTCATTTACATTTTTGTAGTTAAACTTTTTAATCATCGCCTTGGTGATGTTGTCTTGATAGTATTTTTTTAATGCGATCTCACTCATGCCTTTTCCTTACTGATCAATCTGTTCTTTATTAGACTTAAAGATTCGAACCTTTTTGCCATCTTTTAATACATTAAAACCAACTTTGTCTGCTTTCTTGCTAACAGGGTTGTAAATGTTTACATTTGAAATATGAATATTAGCAGGAATCTCTAGTATACCACCTTCTTTGTTGGCCTGAGGGTTTGCTTTTACATGTTTCTTAACCATCGCACCTTCAACATGGACTCTCTCACCAAGAACTTTAAGCACTCTTCCAACTAGTCCTTTGTGCTTTCCTGTGGTGATGATAACTTCATCATTGCTTTTAATTTTATTAGCCATAATACTTCCTCAAGCTCTACAATACTTCTGATGCTAATGAAATAATCTTCATGAACATGCCTCTTAATTCACGCGTTACTGGACCAAAAATACGGGTACCAATAGGTTGTTTTGCCTCATTTAACAATACCGCAGCATTGGTATCAAAACGGATTAAGGAACCATCAGGTCTACGAACGCCACTTTTAGTTCTTACCACCACGGCAAAACATACCTGGCCCTTTTTTACTTTACCACGAGGGATAGCATCTTTTACTGCAACCTTAATGATATCACCAATTCGTGCATAACGTCTGTGTGAACCACCCAGTACCTTAATACACTGTACACGCCTTGCGCCACTGTTATCTGCAACTTCTAGTACAGTCTGCATTTGTATCATTTTTAATCTCCATCTAAACGCATTTTTTTACGCGCCTTTAAAGGTGCGCCATTATAACAACTTTCTTCAAATTTAGCAACGTTTTTTTATTGGGCTTTTTTAAGCACTTCAACTAAACGCCAAAACTTTGTTTTTGATAAGGGTCTGCATTGCGTAATTGTTACGGTATCACCCTCATTACAAACATTTTTATCATCATGAACATGATAAGTGGTTGTATGTTTAACAAACTTACCATAAAGAGGATGCTTTCTAGAAGTCTCCACCTTAACAGTTACAGTTTTATCCATCTTATTACTAACAACTAAGCCAGTAATAAGCTTAAGAGATTCTGCTTTTTGTGTTTTTATCTCACTCATTTTTCACCCTTTTGTTTTTGCGTCAATATTGTTTTAATTCTCGCAATATCACGACGCACTACTTTAATCATATGATTACGATCTAACTGCTGATTTCCTTGTTGCATTCTAAGTTTGAATGCCTCAGTTGAAAGTTCTGTTTCAAGAGCTTGAAGCTCTTCTACAGATTTTTCTCTTAATTCTTTCGCTTCCATTACATGATGCTCCTTTTTACAAAACGTGTTTTAACGCGAAGTTTTGCACTAGCTAATTGAAATGCTTCTTTAGCAAGCTCTTCATCTACACCCTGGATTTCAAATAGCATTCTACCTGGTTGAACCAGTGCTACCCAGTATTCTACAGAACCTTTACCTTTACCCATACGTACCTCAAGTGGCTTTTTAGTAATTGGCTTGTCTGGAAAAATACGGATCCAAATTTTACCACCACGCTTAATACGACGGTTAATGGCTCGACGAGCAGCCTCGATTTCACGAGATGTAATTCTAGCATGACCAGTTGACTTCATACCAAAGTCTCCAAAATCTACACTTTGATTCATAAAACCACGATTATGGCCTTTTTGCATTTTTCTATATTTGGTTCTTTTTGGCATTAACATATTACTTTTCCTCTTGAGCTACTTTTGGCTTGCGACGCATTGGTTTCTTGGCATCGCTATTTTTTTGCAGGATAGATTCATCCTCTACATAAATCCAAACCTTAATGCCGATAATACCGTAGGTAGTTAAGGCTTCGCTAACTGCATAGTCAATATTTGCTTTAAGGGTATGAAGCGGAACTCTTCCTTCACGGTAACATTCTGTTCTTGCAATCTCAGCACCACCTAAACGACCACTCACTGCAATCCGAATACCGGTTGCACCTGAACGCATAGCGTTTTGTACCACACGCTTCATAGCACGACGAAACATAACGCGTTTTTCTAACTGCATCGCTACTGAATCAGCTACTAATTTAGAATTAAGCTCAGGTCTTTTAATTTCATCAATGTTAATTTGAACAGGAATTTGGAACATTTGGAAAACCTTGTTACGTAGTTTTTCAATATCCTCACCCTTTCTTCCAATGATAATACCAGGCCGTGCAGTTTTAATAGTTACAACGATATTGTTCGCTGGGCGCTCGATCATAACCTCACTTACCGAAGCTTGCTTGAGTTCTTTTATAAGATACTCACGTAATTTTAGATCTTCATGAAGCATAGTCATGTAATCTTTTCCTTCAGCATACCAGTTTGATATCCATTTTTTGGTAACGCCTAATCTAAAACCGTATGGATGTACTTTTTGTCCCATAATTATGATCCTTCTTTTTCAGAAACTTTAACAGTGATATGACACATTCTCTTAATAATGCGAGCTCCACGACCCTTTGCGCGCGCACGAAAACGCTTAACTCTAGCACCCTCATTCACATAGCATGATGAAACAAAAAGCTCATCAATGTCTAAACCATGATTATGCTCAGCATTTGCAATAGCACTAAAAAGTGTTTGGCGAATAAAACCAGCCGCTTTCTTTGGGGTGTGCTCAAGACGATCAAGAGCGTTTGATACCGCCATACCGCGAATTTCATTCATAACTAAACGCGCTTTCTGCGGCGAAATGCGGGCTAATTTATAAGTTGCTGTAACTTCCATTCTTCTATCCTTTTTCAACTTTTATTACTTAGATTTTCTATCACCAGAGTGAGACCTAAAGGTTCTCGTTGGTGCAAATTCACCCAACTTATAACCCACCATATTCTCAGTAATTAAAACTGGAACGTGATTTCTACCATCATGAACGGCAATAGTTACTCCAATCATATCAGGAATAATCATTGAAGCACGTGACCAAGTTTTGATTGGTTTACGTGATTTTTCCGCAACTGCAGCTACAACTTTCTTTAAAAGTTTACCACAAACATAAGGTCCTTTTCTTAATGATCTAGCCATTTTATATCCTCTACTTATTAACTATTACGCGTTTTACGACGACGAATAATCATCTTCGTACTTGCTTTCTTAACATCACGGGTTCTCTTACCCTTAGTGGCAACACCCCACGGAGTTACTGGATGACGACCACCAGCTGTTTTACCTTCACCACCACCATGTGGGTGATCTACTGGGTTCATCGCAACACCACGAACCGTTGGACGAATACCACGCCATCTTTTTGCACCAGCTTTACCTAATGAACGAAGTGAATGCTCTTGATGACCTACCTCACCAATAGTTGCTCTACAATTCATTAAAATTTTACGCATTTCGCCAGAACGAAGACGGATAATTGCATAATCACCTTCTTTACCAGCAAGCTGTGCACTTGATCCAGCTGAACGAATAAGCTGCGCACCTTTACCTGGTTTCATTTCAATCGCATGAATCAAGGAACCAAGCGGAATGTTTTTTAATGGCATAGTATTACCAATCTGTACATCAACCTTGTCTCCAGCAACAACCGTTGCACCTGCCTCTATGCCTTTTGGCGCTAGTATATAACGGTACGTACCATCTTGGTAGCAAATTAATGCAATATGTGCACTACGGTTTGGATCATATTCAATTCGTTTAACAGTTGCAGGAATATCATCTTTATCATTGCGTTTAAAATCTACAACCCTATAAAGTTGTTTATGCCCACCACCACGATGACGAACTGTAATACGACCTTTGGAGTTACGACCAGCAGTAGATTTTTTTGCAGTGGTTAATGACTTAACCGGACGACCTTTGTGTAGGCCCGGTGTTTTGACTGTAACAACAAAACGACGACCTGGAGAAGTTGGTTTGGATCTTAAAAGTGCCATAATTCTATTCCTTTTCCCTATGCATCTGTGCCAAAGTCAATTTCTTGACCTTGCTTTAACTTAACGTATGCCTTTTTATAAGACTTGGTATAACCAACTTTACGGCTCTTACCGCTACGCTTTTGTTTTGGTTTGGTGTTAAGGATGTTTACGGTTTCAACTTCAACCTTAAACATTTGCTCAACTGCTTTTTTAACTTGTAGTTTATTTGCATCCTTTAAGACCTTAAAAACAACCCAATTGCCTTTTTCAGCAACTTGATATGCCTTTGAAGTAATAACAGGAAATCGTACTGTATTGCTTAAACTAGTAGTGCTCATTTTAAACGCTCCTCAATGGCTTTCACCGCTTTTTGATTAACAATAATATGATCATATGCAATTAAATCTACAGGGTTAATATCCATAACTTCAATAACATGAACATTAGCAATATTTCGAGCTGCTAAATAAAGATTAGAATCAAGTGTATCATTAATAATGAGTACATTTTTTACATTTAGAGCCTCTAGCTGTTTAAGCATTAATTTTGTTTTAGGTTCCGCAATCTCAAACTTTTCAACTACCATCAAGCGATCTTGACGAATAAGTTCAGAAACAATAGAACGCATCGCAGCACGATACATCTTTTTGTTAACTTTAACATTGTAGTTTTTTGGCTGTGCTGCAAAAGTTACACCACCACTTCGCCAGATAGGACTTGCATAAGATCCTGCTCGAGCACGACCAGTTCCTTTTTGACTCCATGGTTTTGCTCCAGTTGCCTTTACATCAGAACGAGATTTTTGAGCTCTTGTTCCTGCTCTGGCATTGGTTTGGTAGGCAGTAACAACCTGATGAATGGTTGGTAATTTGTATTCCGCTGCAAAAACATCGTCTAAAAGCTTGATAGTTTTAGTGGATGCTTTTCCAGTTAGAGTGGTTAGTTTGATTTCCATTGTATAACCTCTTACTTCGCTTTTTCTTTTAATTTAACAGCATTCTTGATTCGTACAAAACCACCTGTACAACCAGGAAGCGCGCCTTTTATAAAGATCAAATTACGCTCTTGATCTATCTGCACAACTTTATGGTTTTGCATAGTAACCGTATCATTACCCATACGACCAGCCATCTTCTTACCTTTAAACACACGGCCAGGTGTTTGGTTTTGACCTGTAGAACCATGCGCACGATGAGAAACTGAGTTACCGTGGGTTGCGTCTTGCATAGAGAAATTATGACGCTTCACAGGACCTTGAAATCCTTTACCTTTAGAAACACCAGTAATGTCAACTATATCTCCTTCGTTAAACATCTCAACGGTAAACGCATGGCCTACTTCTAGACCTTCTTCAATTGCATCTACTCTAAATTCCCATAAGCCAAGGCCTGGTTCAACTTTTGCCTTTGCAAAATGACCACTGGCAGCTTGATTTAAAAGAGAGCGTCTTTTCTTACCACAGGTTATTTGCAATGCAGTATACCCATCGTTTTGCTCTGTTTTAATTTGCGTGAGAATATTAGGATCAACCTGCACAACCGTTACTGGAACAGATTGTCCGCTTTCCTCAAATATTCTTGTCATGCCGCATTTGCGACCTATTAAACCCATACTCATGGCTTACCTCGTTCTTGTTGTTAATGTTTACTTTTTCTTACGGTAAAAATAATTGCAACATTTTACTGCAAAATGATCTTAACGTCTACCCCTGATGCTAAATTTAAATTCATTAATGCATCAACGGTTTCTGGAGCTGCAATAATTTCTATTAAACGTTTATGTGTTCTTATTTCATATTGATCACGCGCATCTTTGTTTACGTGTGGTGAAATAAGAATTGTTTCACGTTCTTTTCTCGTAGGCAAAGGAATAGGGCCGATAATTTGAGCACCTGTTTTCTTTGCAGTATCAACGATTTCAGTTGTAGCAACATCTATTAAACGATGATCAAACGCTTTTAGTCTGATTCGTATACGTTGTTCTGTTGCTTTTGCT
>CACEWE010000021.1 GCA_902563055.1 uncultured Gammaproteobacteria bacterium
TCTATGACAGCACTGCCATTACTAGAACTGCCCCCTCCGTCTCTACCATCTGAACCAATAAGGCTTGTACCCCTAGCATCTTGTTCATCCGCATGGGCAGCCTCACCCGTGCCCTCATCTGTTTTTTGGATGCTGTCAATAGAATAGAACTCTGTCTTTGTTGATGAGCCAGTTGATGAGCTATTATCACTATCAGTAAAGGATGACCCAACACCATAAGACCCATCAGATCCCGAAGGTTCTCGCAAAGGACTTGTTTCTTCTGGAGATCCCAAGCCATCTATTCTTGCACCTTGCATACAAAAATCCTCTTATCATTAAAAATAACAACATATATTAATTAATAAAAATATATTTGTCAATAATTAATTGGCAGATAATTATTAAATAATAGGCCATAATATTACATAAAAATATCAAAAACCAGCAAGCTCCGCACCATAAGATCCAAAAGATATTTTAAAGAACTAGCCAGAGTAAGCCTAGTACCTATTTTACAAATGTAATAACAGCCAAAAGCAAAATGCTCAAGTCCCCTAGCCAAGATAGCGCTGCTTACGTATAATAGCGCCATGTGAAGCCCAACTGGCAGCAATCAATATGGCATTATCCATTATACTTGGCCAAGAAGCCTCTATAATTGGCGATATCCAAGCAAATTGCGCGCGCATCTTAAAAGCTATTGAAACAGCCAAAAAGCAAGGCGCAGATATGATTCTCTTCCCAGAAATGGCCCTAAGTGGCTATCCTTTGGAAGATTTACTGTTTAAAAGCTCCTTGTACCGCCAAGTAGAAACAGCGCTTTTACAAATTCAACATACTGCAGATACTATTGCAGTGGTAATAGGACATCCAAGCCAAAAGGATCATAAACGCTATAACAGTGCCTCGGTATTTTACCAACAGCAAAGCCTTTGCCTTTACCATAAGCAGTGTTTGCCAAATGAATCGGTTTTTGATGAAAAACGCTACTTTTGCTCCGGCACAAACCCAGGTGTTTTTGATTTTAAAGGCGTGCGCTTTGGCATCCTTATTTGTGAAGATGCCTGGCATGATGCTCCGTGCAATAGCCTACTAGAGCAAAAGCCCCAGTGTATCCTGAGCCTCAATGCCTCGCCCTTTTATGTAAACCGTCAACATGATCGCCACAACATGGCTTCAAAATTAACGCGCAAAAGCAAGACACCCCTATTGTATGTTAACGCGTGCTATGGGCAAGATGAGCTTATTTTTGATGGCACAAGCTTCGCTCAAGATGCCAGCGGAGAGCTTGTCTACCAAGCCCCGTTTTGTCAAAGCGGCTTATACCCCATCAAACTCAACCCTTCAAACTGCGCTATTGCGCCAGTTAATCCAAGTATTGCATTTCCAAAGCCATTAGAGCAGATCAACCAAGCTTTAATCTTTTCCTTGCGTGCGTATATGCAAAGCACTCCGTTAAAGGGCGTCGTTATTGGGCTCTCGGGCGGCATAGATTCTGGTTTAAGCTTATCTTTAGCTGTTGAAGCACTTGGTGCCGATCGCGTCCAGGCTGTTATGTTAAAAACCGCCTATACCAGCGCCATAAGCCTAGAAGACGCCAAGGCCCTAAGCCACGCTTTAAAGGTTCGCTATCAAGAAATAGACATTGAACCCTCTCTTGAGCAATTTCATCACGGTTTGCAAGCTGATCAAAAACCGCTACAGGATATTACCTTAGAAAATCTGCAAGCACGCACCCGAGCGGTCTATCTTATGGCCTTTGCCAATAATCAATCGGCAATGGTATTAAACACCAGCAATAAAAGTGAGCTTGCTGTGGGGTATGGCACAATTTATGGGGATATGATTGGCGGATTTTCAATTTTAAAAGATCTCTATAAAACCCAAGTTTACCAGCTTGCTCGCTATCGCAACCAAGAAAATCCACATATTCCAATAAGAATGATAGAGCGCGCCCCTTCAGCTGAATTAAAACCCAATCAAACCGACCAAGATACGCTTCCAGAATATGCTATATTAGACCAAATTATTCAAGCCTACCTGCAACACCAAGATCCAAGCACTTTAATAAAAAATGGCATGGATGCAACATTGGTGCAAGATACGATTTCACGCATCCAGCAAAATGAATTCAAACGCAAAACAGCGGCCATTGGCCCCAGACTTTCAAATCACGCCTTTGGCAAAGATTGGCGCATGCCCATCATGCAAGGTTTTAATGGAGACACCGATGAGTAATATTCAATTAGAAGCAGAAATACCAGAAGAGTACGCTGGCAAGCGTATCGATTGGGTATTAGCACAGTTATTTAGCGATTACTCCAGAAGCACCTTACAAAGCTGGTTAAAATCTGGCTATATTCAGATTAATCAGGCACAAGTCAAAGCTAAAGATAAGGCTAAGGCCCATGCGCTGGTGGTAGTGGATGCACCGGTTACGGTAGTGCACGAAGATCAAGCCCAAGCAATAGATTTAGATAAAGTCTATGAAGACGAATATCTTATGGTGCTTAATAAACCTGCAGGATTAACCGTACATCCTGGCGCAGGAAACCCAGATGGCACTTTGTTAAATGCACTACTACATAACCATCATGAAGCTAAAAACCTCAATCGCGCTGGTATTGTTCACCGCTTAGATAAAGACACCTCAGGTTTAATGGTGGTAGCCAAGGAATATAAAACCCAATTCAAACTCGCCAAAATGATTGAAAAACGCCAAGTTAAGCGCCAATATATCGCCTTTGTGTGTGGCGTCATGACCGCAGGGCGCACCATTGAAGCCCCTATTTTGCGCCATCATAAAGAACGCACCAAAATGGCCATTGGTCATGATGGCAAACCGGCCACTACCCATTTACGCGTGCTGGCAAAATACCATGCACACTCAAAAATACAAGCCACCTTAGAAAGTGGTCGCACTCATCAGATCAGGGTTCATTTAGCCCATATTCATTATCCCATTATTGGCGATAAAACCTATAACAAGCGTTTAGCCATACCCAAAGGCACCAGTGAGAATTTAGTTGCTGCCCTTAAAAGCCAACACAAACAAGCCTTGCATGCTTATCATCTTGCTTTGACCCATCCCATTACCAATGAAAACTTAGATTTTGAGGTTCCTTTACCTAAGGAGCTATTGGAACTGGAGCAAATTTTAAGCCAAGATACAAAAGAACGTAAATCCTAAAGCTTTTGCTTGTCATGCAGACACACGCACATTATGATTAAATTTTAATCAAATGGTTTTTTTATGCACCATCAAAATGGCTTTAGCCTTATAGAAACCCTTGTAGTATTGGCCATTAGTGCCCTGCTGTGCTGCTTTAGCATAAGTTTTTTTCAAGACTATTTTGCTAAGCAACAAGCACGCTGGTACCTGCTGGGTATCAAACAACTGATGATACACGCCACCCAATACGCATCTTTATGTCATCAAACCATGATTATTTGCCCAATCGGCAAACATGATTATTGCGGCAAGAACTGGGCAAAAGGCCAAGTGCTTTTTGTTGCTCCTGATACCTCATTCCCTTTTTATTATGGAGCCAGTATCATCCGTGAGCATAAAAATACGCACAATCACCACCGCATAAGCCTTAAAAGCTTTCCTTCCTCAAAATATCTACGCTTTGATGGCCAAAACCCTAGCAATCATAATAATGGCCGTTTTATTTATTCTCTAGCAAACCATAGCCTTACGCTTAAATTTAAGCAAAATGGCAATATTATCCTTAATGAACATATTGACTTAATGCATTAAAAACTTAGAATATTGCTTTATTTTTTTTTAAATATAACATAAATAATGCCCCAATCCGATTCAGAGCAGCTGTTAGCTAATCCCCCTGCTGCAAATCCAAAAGCAGATACTGAAATGGGCCTTGCCCTACATGGAGCAGAACACAAGAATACAAAATCAACCACACCATATACAACAGCAAATACTAAGGTGACCGATGCCAGAAAGGCGGCAGAAGCCAGAAAGAAATCAAAGGAGAGCCAGCAAACAAAGGATAGATTTTTTGTTTGCTCAACATGTTGTACACTCTCTATTATTGTGACCTATCTTATCATTAAGCGTAATAGTGGCTTCGAACCTTCCCCCTGACACTCTACCTAGAAACCGCAAATACCGGCGCGTGGTGGGCATGAAAGCACATGCCATACGCACAGGCAAAATCTATACTACAACCGCGCGCAACAAACCCTGCAATAATACCAGATAAAAAATCACCACTTCCTGCAACTGCTAAATCGCTACCACCATAAGGACATAATCTTGGAATATGATTGGGAGCATGCAACAAACTGCCCTGCCCCTTTAAAATCACATATTCCCCCCACTTAGACAATCCCTTTAACGCTGCCAAACGATCTTGCTGAACTTCCTTGGAGCTTGTACCAAGCAAGGAAGCTGCCTCACCAGGGTGCGGCGTTATAATACTCTGTGCTATCGTTTTATGCGCTTGCCTCTTTGCCAATAAACCCAGCGCTCCAGCATCTATCACCATTGGCAAATCAGAGGCTATGGCCGCCTCAAACACCATCTTGGACCAAGGACTATGATCCATGCCTGGCCCTATCACCACCACCGTAGCTTCTTTAAAAAGCGAATCACAATCGTCTAATGATTCTATTGCGCGGCTCATTGCACGCGGAAAATGTATGGCTAAAGCCTCAGCATGCCCCTTACAACTGGCCATGGTCACTAAGCCTGCCCCAGCTGCAAATGCCCCTTGCGCAGCTAAAACCAGAGCACCCAACATGCCCGCAGTTCCACCAATTGCTAAAACATGACCAAATTGATGTTTATGAGAATTTTGTTTTTTTGCAGGCAAAGCTTGTTTTAATGCTTGCTGATTGAGTATATGTGCACAAGGCCTTATATCTTGCTGCAAAACCCCTAAGTCTTCAATAAATACCTGGCCCACATGATCTGGGCCATCTGCCGTGTGAAATCCAAACTTATCAGCAATAAAACTAATACTAAGCGCAGCACTAACGGCCACGTCCTCCACTACACCAGTATCGGGAGCTAAACCTGATGGCACATCAAGGGCAATAACGCTTGCTTCTTTTTGATTAAGCGCAATAATAGCCTCTCGGTAAGGCTCTCGCAACGGCGCTTTAAAACCGATACCCAATAAAGCATCAAGCCAAAGATCAGCCTGATCATCTGCCATATGCTTGGCACTAAAGGGCATACATTCAACCCCATACTGTACTGCCATATGCAGTGCTTTTTTGGCATCGCCACGATATTGATCAAGCGGCGCCATATGAATGATGCGTACCTGATACTGCGCTTTTTTTAACAGTGCTGCCACTAAAATCCCATCGCCACCATTATTGCCCTTGCCTGCAAGCACCGCAATGTCTGTATGATGATCATAATGCTTGGAAATATAATTAAACACCGCCATTGCAGCGCGCTCCATTAACCAAACATCAGGATTAGCCTTGATAAAAGCCTGCTCCATTTGATATATTGCACTGCAATTATAAAGCTTCATTATCAAGGTCTTATCTGGGCTGTTGATCAAACTCCAGCGGCATACCCATGGGTGGCAAGTCTAATAATTGATGATTCTCATAGACACACTGCCCAGCCAACCAAGTTTTATCAATAGAAAAAGGAAAGGTTTCATGGGTAAAAGGCGACCAACCACAATGATACAAAGTGTTTTCATCGGTAACCGTATAACTTTCACTTGGATTAACACTCACTAAATCCGCATAATACCCCTCTCTAACATAACCGCGATCTTTAATAGCAAATAAATCTGCCACCTGATGGGCGGTTTTACTAACTATGGTTGTTAAAGGCATATGACCCTGATCGTGCATTTTTAATAAGCTCAAAAGCATATGCTGAACATTTGGAACCCCTGCGGCAATATTAAAATAGGTACCCTCTTTTTCACTCCAAAGATGTGGCGCATGATCAGTGGCAATAATATCAATTCTATCATCATTCACCGCCTGAATTAGTGCTTTTTGATCCGACAAGGCTTTGATTGCCGGGTTACATTTTATTTTCGCGCCTAAACGTGGGTAGTCAGCTTCTGAAAAATACAAATGATGGACACAAACCTCTGCCGTAATTTTTTTATTTTTTACCGGACCTTTGTCAAATAAAACCATTTCATCGGCCGTGGTTAAATGCAGCACATGCAAGCGGGCATCGTATTTTCTGGCCAAGGATGTGGCCAAAGTTGATGAAGCCAAACAAGCCTCACGAGAGCGAATTTCAGGATGCATGGCCAGAGGAATATCTTCACCATAGCGCTTGCGCATCTGATCACTGTTTGCTGCAATAATGGGATCATCCTCACAGTGGGTAACAACAACAATCGGGGCATGCTCAAAAATTCCAGATAAAATTTCTTCTTTATTGA
Source organism: uncultured Gammaproteobacteria bacterium (assembly GCA_902563055.1). Lineage (GTDB taxonomy): Bacteria > Pseudomonadota > Gammaproteobacteria > Francisellales > CACEW01 > CACEW01. The sequence continues at coordinate 6,384 of CACEWE010000021.1, forward strand.
CCAACATATTGCCGGTTGAAGAGCCCATAAAAATTTTAATACCACAGGCTAAGTTTAAAGGCATACTTTTTAAAGCATCTAGGTTTTCATTGGTCGCCCCCATATAAAAACCATAGTTCCCATAACATTTACCCTTGGCCATCTCTAGCTTATCACGCATTCTCGCTTCACTATCGATGATAGGAATACAATTAGGCATATCAAAAAAACTCGTTACTCCGCCTGCTAATGCGGCGCGCGATTCGGTGCTTAATGAGCCCTTATGGGTTAAACCTGGCTCACGAAAATGCACCTGGTCATCAATCACCCCTGGCATTAAATAATGGCCATGCAAATCATAGACAATATCATTTTCACTTGCTGCAATGCTTGAAGCGATTTTTTCGATTCGCTGGTTTTTGATTAAGATATCGCGTGGTTGAATTTCGCCCTCATTCACCAATTGGGCATTTTTAATTAAGGTATTTGGCATAATTTCCCTCCCTAGGACTTTACTCAAGCAATAGCATACCGTAGTATATGCCATCTTGCACGATAATCATTACCATTTATGCAAAAAGGCCTTTTTATTGAAAATATTACCAATATCGACAGCAGTTATTTCGACTCGGAACTGGGCATCGTTGGTGAGACTTATATTGTAGATATGCATCTTTATGGCCAGCTGAACGATGAAGATATGATCATCGACTTTTCAACCATCAAAAAAGATGCTAAAGCTTTTATTGATAAACACTTAGACCACCTCTTTCTGGTTCCTAAGCAAAATAAGCATATTAAAGTCCAACAGCATCCATCGCACTACGAAGTACATGGCCACTATGGATCAGGGGACAAGAAGCAAAAAAAATTGCACTATATTGCCCCTCATGCTGCACTTACTTTAATTGATAGCACCCATATTAGCCCTGAGTCTCTGGTGGACTATTTGGAGCAAAACCTTACACCACAGTTACCCAAAAACATTCAAAAAGTTTGCTATACGCTGCGCTATGAAGCTATACCAGGTCCGTATTTTCGGTACAGCCATGGTTTGCGCAATCACCAAGGCAACTGCCAACGTCTCATCCACGGCCATCGCTCTAAAATGCTTATTCTCAATCAAGATCAGCTAGATAAAGAATGCACCCAAGCGCAATGCCAGGCATGGCAGGTTATTTACCTTGTAGATCAACACGATATTCAAAACCGTTTTCAAGAAGAAAATATCGATTATCTTAGCATCGCCTACGATGCACCTCAGGGCCATTTTTCTCTGAGCCTTCCAGAGCAAGATTGTCAAATTATGCCCAAACTGGTCACCATAGAAAATATTGCGGATTTTTTATATCAAAAACATGTAAACTTAAAGCCTAATACCCAAGTACGCGTCTATGAAGGCCTACAAAAAGGGGCCTTATGCCAAAACATTTCGTCCTAAAAAGACCACAGGATATGGCTAAAAACAAAACCGTCATTTTTTTAAAAAAAAATGCACTAGCACACTCGAGATTTGTTTGAACAACTGTTATACTATTTTTTTGTCTCATATATAGTGGCCTAAAGCAAGCCTTTGATGAGTGTAGACAAAAAAGGCCTTACACGTTCAAAACAAACCATGCATCCAAAAAATCATGGATTTTTTAGTCGTTTTGTAACAATTTTTGTCTACACTCATCCAAGTTTTGCTTGAAGCCCCAAACCAAGGAGTAAGCATGCGTTTTGGCACCATTTTATTAAGTATTTTCGTTTTAAGTAGCTGTGTTTTTGCAAAAGATCCAAGTACAGTTTCCACCACAGATAACACTGCATCTGTTAAAAGCGAACCAAGTCTGCAGCTAAAAAGCTCAGCAGCTTCCAGCACCATGGCCATTCCTTTGAATAAATATGGCGCTGTAGATGTCAATGCCCATGTACCGGCCCACATTCAAGTACCACCAGTGCCTAGTGATTTTGTTGCGCCTAAAATTACCAGCGCACATGATACTTGGGCCAATATCCTGCCCATCCAACCCAAGCTTAAAGCCCATAGTTATGTACTTATGGATGCTAGAAGCGGTGCTTTTTTAGCCGAACACCTTGCCAACAAGCGCATGGCACCAGCAAGCTTAACCAAACTAATGCTCTTGTATATTACCGAGCAAGAACTTGCGCAAAATCGTATTAAACTCTCCGACCAAGTCACCGTGCCAGAAGTTGCATGGGCAACTGGAGGTTCTAGAATGTTCTTACAACCGGGCGATAAAATCTCGGTGCGCGATTTAATTTCTGGTGTGATTGTAGATTCTGGTAACGATGCAGCTGTCACCCTTGCAACTTATATTGCTGGAACCCAAAATGCTTTTGTTAGCATGATGAACCATCAAACCAAACGCCTGGGCATGAGTAACACCCACTTTGCTGACGTTATGGGCTTACCCGCACCAAACCTCTACACTTCTGCACATGATATGGCCCTCTTAGCACATGCTATTGTTACCCAATATCCACAGTACCTAGATTGGTTTAAACAAAAACATTATAGCTACGGCGGTATCGACCAATCTAACTTTAATAAACTCCTCTTTATTTACCCTTATGCACTAGGTCTTAAAACTGGCTCTACCGATACTGCAGGCTTTTCTTTGGTGAGTCTTGCCAAACGCCCTGATTCTCCCTTGATGCTTATTGGCGTAGTCCTTGGTGCACCAACAAATATGACCGTAGCGAATGAAAGCAAAGCCTTACTTTCCTATGGCTTTCGCTTTTTCAAAAGCGACTTACTCTATAGCCAAAACCAAAACATCCAATCCGTTAGCTTTAAAAATGGCGCAAAAGAAACCATGGATATAGGCCCAATGCAAGATCTTTACGCTACCTATCCAAACGTAGGCACCGGATCTCTAAAGGCGCACTTAAATATTCCAAAATCACTTCAAGCACCCATCGCTCAAAATCAACAAGTAGGCACCTTAGAGCTAAGCTATGATAACAAAGCTGTAGCATCAAGCCCGGTGTATGCTTTAGAGAATAATCCTAAAGCTAGCTGGTGGAGCTCGATTAGCCGTAAGATTTTTTAGGGCATTACAACGTATATTCTACAATCAAGGGTGCATGGTCTGAAAAACGTGCATCCTTATAAATAGAAGCACTTACAACACTCGAAGCCAGCTCTTGTGAGACCATTTGGTAATCAATGCGCCAACCAACATTATTATCCCAGGCACGACCTCGGTTAGACCACCAAGTATACTGATGGGCTTCTTGATTAACAGCACGAAAGGCATCACACCATCCATCTTTGCTAAAACGATCATCCAACCATGCTCTTTCTTCTGGCAAGCACCCAGAATTTTTCTGATTGGCTTTAAAGTTTTTAATATCAATAGCTTTGTGCACAATATTAAAATCACCGGTGATAATGTACTTTCTTGAATCTTTCTTGTAGCCATCAAGCACCTTTTGAAAAACATCCATAAATTCATATTTTAATACTTGACGCTCCTCTTTGCTTGATCCAGAGGGTAAATATAAGGATGCAATAGAAACAGGATGATCTTGAAGATCAATCATCACAAAACGCCCTTCCTCATCACACAAGGGATAATCCAAACCGTAATGCACCTTCTCAACAGGAAGTTTAGAATAAATTGCCACGCCGCTATAGCCTTTTTTTTGCGCCGGATATAAAAAACGCTCATAGCCAGGCAAATGGTAGCAGTCATCCTGAATTTGATCCTCCTGCGCTTTAATTTCCTGAAAACAAATAACGTCCGCTTGTTGCGCCTTAAGCCACGCAAAACAACCCTTTCGCTCCCCGGCACGTATACCGTTAATATTTAAGGTGATAACTTTCATTGTGACTCCTCTAAACCTATTTGAATTTTGCACCATCTGCTGATATGATAAGCTACCTTATCAACTGCTATATTGCAACGGAGAAAGACATGTCCATGCTTAAAAATATTCTTTTGGCTCTTTTATTTATACTGATTGGCGCAGCCTCTAGCTATATCGTTTTAAATCATAAAGATCAGCCCTCTGACATGGCCCTTACCCAAGCTAAAGTGCTTATCAACACCATAAGCAATAACCAAGCAGAAATACACAGTCATTTTAATGCCATCGGCAATGTCGAAGGCTTTATCGTAAGCCCTAAAGATAAACCCGGCCAAGAAAGCATTGTCTACGTAGACCTTAAAAGCAATTTTGCTATTTTAGGCGCCATTTTTGACAGTAATGGCAGCAGTATCAACAAACGCGATTTTGACAAATACATTCAAACTAAAACTGCAGAAAAAGCCTATAAAACCATCGCTAATACCCACTATATTGAACAAGGCAAAGCAGATGCCCCAGCCAAGGCGTACATTGTCTTGGATCCAAACTGTATCTTTTGTCATCGCCTATTTAACCAAATGCAAGCAGATATTAATCAAGGAAAAATTGCCGTACGCTGGATTATTATTGGACTCATGAAGCCCTCAAGTAAAAACAAAGCTGCCAATATCCTCTCCTCCGCCACCCCCCTTGATGCCTTAAAACAAAATGAGAAAAACTTTAATGAAAAAATTGAAGAAGGCGGCAGCACAGACACGCCACCCCCAGCTGCGTCTTTAGCTAAAATTGAAAGCAACAATACATTTTTCACAGAAGCTGGATTAAATCAAACTCCAGCTACCTTTTATCAGACAAGCAATCAAATTAAAAAAGTACTTATGGGCTTTCCTCCAAATCTCAACGCGCTTTATAAAACCATGAGCAGTCAGTTTTAATATACAAAAAAATATTGACTTTATATTTAAAATAAAGTATGATATATAATTACAAAAAAATGGAAGGCTTGCTACATGAAACAAAAGAACTCACTATACGCGCTGTTTGTGTTCTTTTTAGCAGCCAGCTATTACTTCTATGATTACTTTATTCAAGTTACCCCAAGCATCATCAGTGAAGAACTCAGCCACTTTTTTCAGATTAGTCCTGCTGGGTTTGGCCTTTTAGGCTCAACCTTTTTCTTTTCTTATGCACTGATGCAAATACCTGCAGGCCTACTACTAGATCGCTTTGGAACCCATATTATCTTAAGCCTTTTTGCCTGTATCACCGCATGTGGCTTGCTACTTTTTGCCACAACCCATAGCTTTGCTCTGGCCCTATTAAGCCGTGTGCTTATTGGCGTAGGCTCCTCTGTGGCATTTATTGCCAGTCTTTCATTAATTGCGGCTTGGTTTGATGCGCGTTATTTTTCTTCTCTTGCTGGAGCCTTACAATGCATTGGCTCCTTAGGCTCTATTGTTGGCTTATTCCCGCTCTCATTAGCCATCGACCACTTTGGCTGGAGACCGGTTCTTTTTTATATGGCAGCTTTCACCTTTATCTTAGCTGCATGCTTTATCCTTTTTATTAAGGAACCGAAAAAAACCGGGAAAAAAGATTCCAAAAAGAAAACCCCCATTAAACTTTCTAACTATCTTAAAACGATCCTAAAAACCCCTTCAATACTTGGTATATTCATGACCAGCTGTATCATTTGGATGCCTGCAGGGGCTATTGGAGTGTTATGGGGGATTCCTTATTTAGAAAAAGCACTGGACATTTCAAGCACCCAGGCAAGTTTCATTATAAGCTTTTTTTGGATAGGCAATGCCTTTGGTAGTATTTTCATCGGCATTATTTCAGAATTTTTTAAAAGCAAAAAGCGGCTTATTATTGTTTGTTTTGGCGTAGAACTCATCGCACTACTCTTATGGATTCAAGCACCCTTATTAGCAACACTCGTTATAGAGACTCTGCTTTTTATTATTGGCGTCTCTTCTGGCATGATTGCGCTAAACTTTTCACAACTTAAACGCCTGGTGCCAAGCAGTGAATTCGGTGGTTTTTGTGCAATGAATAATACCACTACTTTGTTAGGAGGCGCTCTGGCACAATTTATAATAGGCTGGTTTTTAAGTCACTATTATCAACAACATGTTACCACCCTAGCCTATCAACATGCATTTGGATTTTTACCTATAGCTATTGGCCTTGCCATGATCATTACGCTCTTTTTAAAAGAAAAAGCGCACCCTAAAGGGCTCTACCAAAGCAATGACCTAAGTCTTGCAAACTCTCAGACATAGCTTCACCTCTTAAGCACTACTTTACTATGCCTATAGTCCAAAAATCCTGTATGTTATTTACATCAACCTATTATGTTTCTATACTATGCCCATACATTTTTGAAACAGAGTATGCATGTCTAGTCCAGCCCATATTGTAATTTGTGATGATGAAGCGAATATTCGCGAACTTATTAGCTTATTTCTTGAGCGTTACCACTATAAAATCTCTCAGGTTGGTACCGGACAAGAACTCTTAGACTTTCTTAGCAATCAATCAGCAGATCTGATCTTATTAGACCTGATGCTTCCAGATATGTATGGCATGGATGTTTGTAAGGAGATTCGTCAAAGCTCTGCTGTCCCCATCATCATGCTCACCGCCGTGCAAGGTGAAATGAATACCGTGCTAGGTTTTGAATCAGGTGCCGATGACTATATTGAAAAACCTTTTAGTAACCATGTGCTTTTATCACGAATTCAGGCCATTTTAAAACGAACTCAAAATCAGGGCGAACTGCAAACCCTCCCCTCAAACGCGCCCTATAAAAGTGCCCAACTTGGCCAGTGGACCTACAATCCTGAAGATGCCTGTTTAAAACACAGCTCTGGCAAACATATCTTTTTGACCCGCAATGAAAATATTGTCTTAAACTTATTTTTAGTCAATGAGCAAGATGTCTTAAGCCGTGAAAAAATTGCCCATGCCCTGCATATTGATGCAGACGATATAGAAAGCCGCGCGATAGATGTACAAATATCACGCCTAAGAAATAAACTTAAAGATAAATCACAGCAAAATCTTATTCGCTCGATTCGCAATAAAGGATATTTACTCACTATACCAACAAAAATCACACCCTAAGGATACCAGCTATGCAACCACAACGCCCAATAGACAAAGCGTTTATGCTACAAACCATTGAACTAGCACAACTTGGCACCTATTCTACTAGACCCAACCCCTGTGTGGGATGCATGATTGTTAAAGACCAAAATGTGGTGGCTAGTGCTTGGCATAAATATGCCGGTCATGACCATGCTGAAATACTGGCACTGCACCAAGCAGGAGAAAATGCCAAGGGTGCTACGATGTATATTAGTCTTGAACCCTGCAGCCATCAGGGTAAAACTCCACCATGTATCAACGCTATTAAAGCCTCTGGTATCACACGGGCTGTTGTAGCAATGAAAGATCCCAACCCTAAGGTTAATGGCAAAGGCGTCCAAGCTCTCCAAGAACATGGTATTGAGGTGGAAGTGGGCATATGCGAATCAGAAGCTTATGCGATCAATGAAGGATTCTTTTATAGTATGGAAAACCAACGACCCTTTATTCGAATAAAGCATGCCATGAGTTTTGATGGCAGAATTGCCTCTTACAGTGGTGAGAGTAAATGGATTACCGGCGAGCTGGCCCGAATGGACGTCCAAAAACTGCGCGCTCAATCTGGTGCTATTATTACCGGCATGGGCACCATCAAACACGATGATCCTAGATTGACCGTACGTTTTGATCAATGGCCAGAAGATGTGTGCCATTTAAGCGAACAACCCCTTAGAGTGGTCTTGGATAGCAAGCTGCATATCTCACCCTCAGCCAGTATATTTGATAGCGATCCGGAAAAAGTGTGGGTGGTAACGTGCAATAGTGATAAAAGTAAATATAAAGCAATAGAAGATCTTGGCGCTAAAGTTCATTATTGGCCCGATAAAGAGGGCAATCATGTTGATCTCAACACACTTCTTAAGCACCTTCATGCTGAACAAATTCATAATGTACTGGTGGAATCAGGCGGACGGGTGGCAGGCGCATTTTTTGAAAATGCACTGGCGAACCAATACTGGATATACCTCTCACCCACCTTACTGGGTGATGAAGGCGTGCCGGTTTTAAAATTACCCTCAGTGCGCCACTTCAAAGACCGCAAGCAGTTACGCATTAAACACACTGCTCAAGTCGGTGAGGACTTACGTGTCATTCTTGAAACCTAAAAAGTGAAAGCCTAGATCCTTGAGAGGCATACTTCATAGAGCCCTAAACCATATTGTAATTCAAAAATAATGATGAATTATATGATAAGTGCAAAAACATACAATAAAATGTAACAAATATGTTGACATTTGTGACATAAAAATCTATAATGTGGCAAACTTGTCAACAAGGACTTCCAACATGCATAAAAATGACCGATTACTATTAATTACTCTAATTATTGTCCAAGTATGTACGAGCATCTATTTAGATGCTATGCATTACATCACACTAGGCACCATAGTATTGTTTTCAGCTGGTGTGTGTACATTTGTTGTTTTTATTTATGATCTGCACCAAGCTATCAACAAAAAAAATAGTAGAAATACCAGAACATCTAAGCAGTAAAATTCTCAAGATTAATCCAAATAGTTCTGGATTACAAAATAATGCATTAACTTGACTGCATCAGTTTTTTTAGATCAAACTGAAGCCAGTTTCTTGCCGGAGCAATCCTTAACGCAAGTTGCCCTTTGTGATAATCTAACATAACTCCAAAGGCAGTATAGAGCCCTTCTTTTTTTAGATTCGTATACCCAGCTCCGCCCTGGTTAAGATCCCAAGAAAACATATTTTGCATTAGTTGATCTGATAGGGGCCGAGAACGAAGCTGTAGCTGCTTTAAAATATTGACTCTTCTTTGCATAGATCCCACACTGCCCCTAAGCATGGCCGCATCCCAAGCTGGATCTATAAAGTGATTGGTAGCAACAAGCGCCCCTCGCTGCATCGCTTGGCGCTGGAATTGTTTTTCTGGCGCCATTTCTACGCTTAATGCGGTGTCTTTATTTGCAATATTAATAATATAAGGCGCCTGTGGTTTGATGCTTGCCAATTGCTGTTGCAACTGCTCCATGCTTGAGGCACCAAGCATACTCTCAAGCAATAAAATAGGCAGCGCTATGCGACTAGAAAAATACGTTGGCCCCACGGCATGTGGCCCTGCATTCAGGGCTAAAAACAAACCCTTTTGATTGTATAGGGTCGTTGCATTGAGGGTGCCAAGATACGTCAACATTAAAGTTGATACGCCATCAGACGGATGAAAAATCACCATTGCTAATTTGGATCGAAAAGCTAATACATCTTGGCTAAAATCGTAATTTCTTACAAGAGCCACCTCCTTACCTGAACGATACGGCCCCCACAAGGCTAAAAAACTACAATGATGCATATCCACACCAAACATTAACCATTCAAAAGCATTGATTATTTTTATTTGGTTTAGAGTTAAACCTGCATGTTGCGCCGCTTGTTGTAAAAACACTTTATAGCGCATTGGGTAACTGTTATATACTTTATTGGCAACTTGAAGATCATAGGAGATATCAGGAAAACGCACTTTTTCTTGCCGATAAAAATCCTGCAAGGGCTTTTTCAACAAAGTACCATACTGGGCGCCCATTTGACGAAAGTTGCCATATAACTCAACCACCGGGACCTGATGGATATAAATAAGGCGCGGATGTGGGAATGATCGATACCAATGCCATAAGGCAATAGCCAACAATAAACCCAGGGCGATCATAGAAAAAAATAGCTTACGATAATTCCTCATGTACCTTTGAATACGAAAATCAATACCATAAGTCAATACAAAGGTAATTGCAAGTTTTAAAAAAAATATCACAAAATTTGCATTATTATATATTTTGTTGTATTATATTAAAATAAAAACATCATAAAACTAAACATGTTTCATATAGAACTTAATGAAATAATTTCAGATTTGAATATACATCCTCGTGTATCGCTCTTTTTTTCCTTCATCTTTTTAACCGCAGGATATACAGACGATGCTCCCCTTCATCAACTTGTATTATACTGTGGCGCTTGCGGTTTACTTTATGAGTTTTTCAATAATGAAAAATTTGATAAAAATACTCTAAGTAACATCATAGAAGCAACAGGAATATATACACTTGCCTGTATTTTACATGAAACTGCTATTGGTCATAGCAATGTTTCTCCTAATACAACCCCCTAATAGCTACACTTAGGTAAAAGCTTTGTTTATATCTTTAATATCCCCTTACAAATCTCCTTGCCACAAAGACTAAGAAGACATCATCACTTGATTCAAGAAAGCTCTTAAAATCTTAATTAAAAAAATATTTCCAACCAGAAAAAATCTATTAAAAAATTTTTTTTTGCATTTTAAGAATATGGTCTACAATTAATACAGACCATAAGGATGGAAAAAGATGAACGATGATGATGAATTAAATGCCAAAAACCTCCATGAGCCTGTTTTTCTGCATTTAGTAGAAGACAATATTATTGCAAGGGCAAAAAGTGAAATTGCACAAAGTCTTGAAGATCAGGCGACTTTACGCACGCGTATTATTGCTGGTATATTAGCCTTCATCGCATTAGTAGTTGCACCTATTACAGGGTACTTTGTACAATCTACATTCAAAGGAATGGAAAATAGAATTATCCAGCAAACAGAAAAGCTCATCGAGGTAAACAATCAAAAGCAAACAAGTTTGATTGAAAAATACTCTAAGCAGGCAGGTGCACAGCTTCGTGTCACAGAGGAAAATAATTTAAAACTTGCGCAGTCCATTCAAGATGAGATATTACTTCTTGCACTTGGCAATGAAACCATTAGTATGCAAAAAAGTTCAGAATATCGCTTATCAGAAGTTAAAACCCTTATCAATGACTTAGAATTTGTCTCTTCAAAAAACTCTCTGCTGCAAAATCGCGCCTTGCCTAATATTGTTAAAAATGCATTAAGCTTTCTATTAGAACATGACCTAGACAATGAATTTAAGCAAGTATATCAGCTATTTAAACCACTTATCTACAATTCCAAAGAACTCACCACCTTGTGCTTGAAGTTTTTTACGATGCAAGTTCTTGGCGATAGCAATGTAGCGAATATTGCAGGAAGTAATAATTATAAAACTTTTAATGAACTTATTGGCGGTGCTGAAAAGTTTCAGTTGTATTCCATGATTATACCATCTGAAATTAGTACGAAATTTGTTATGAATTTCAACAAACCTAATCGAGCAATAAATGACCTATTTGAGCTTATTCAGCGTCAATCTAGTATTGATCGTGCATTGACATTGTGGGAACTAGCCAAATATGCCGATCCTATTTTTTGGAAAGTTTCCCCTACCCCTATCGACTACAGAATTGCACGCATTTATGACTTATTACTTAGAGAATATAAAAATTATCTCCAAGAAATTGGCCAAGACTTTGCCGTTAAAAGCGCTATTAAAATATTAGTTAACAATCGTATACATAGCAGTGGAGATATCAAAACTGGAGAGTTTTTACAAAATTACCTCTATCCTGCCCAACAAGAAGCTACCCGAACCATTTTATTTGATAGTCAAAGCCAGCAAGCTGTCGCAAAAAAAGCCTCTAATGCCCTCCCAGTTGCCAGCGAAACGATTTTATCAGCCATGGATTTTGATATTGATGATATTTTTACCATTGAAGATGGCGAATACGAACAAATGATGTATCAAGAACAGTTTATAGATGACCAATACATCATGATGGATGAAAAAGATATTGAAGAGTTTAACTAAGGAGTCACTCATGCATAAAATACTTATAATGCTTATTATTTCACTTAGCTGCTGCTTATTTGCTAGCAAAGCTTCTCTGGCGAGTAATACCTTAGTTTTTGGCGTAGATGACTATGCCCCCTTTCAAACAAAAAACCCTGATGGCAGCCTTGATGGTGTTGCAGTACGCATTGTTAATGCCATGATGAAAAAAGCGCAAATTTCTGATTATAGAATTGAGATGCTCCCTTGGTCCGTAGCTTTTAACCAAGCCATTTATATGAAAAACCATGGGGTTTTTGTTGTTTCGCGCACGCCATCAAGAGAAAATAAATTTAATTGGATTGGTCCTATTATTGCAGAAAAGTGGTATTTACTTGGACATAAACAACTTTTACCAAGCTCTAAAATCCAAGCGCAAAAACAATTGCATCCCATTGGCGCATTAAAAGACTACGGCATTGTAAATCTCTTGGAAAACCAAGGTTATACTGTTAAGGAATATACCAGCGGCAAAGCTTTAGTTGCAGCCATTAATAAAAAGGAAATTGACCTTATTGCACTCTCTTCAAGTACCTGGCGAGATAAACTTGGTAAAGATGCAGTTGATTTTAGGCCCATTGATGTATACCGAGAAAATGGCGAGCCGAAAAAAACCTTATATTATATTGGATTTGGCAAACAAACGGACCCTAAGGTTATTACCAAGCTTAATATGGTTGTTAAAGATATGCGCAAAGATAAAGTTATTAAAAAGATTTACGAGACTTATCGAGACGAAATCATTTTGGCCAAACAAGAACAAATGAAGCAAGAACAAATCAATGATAAGAGCTCTAAAAAATAGTACATTTTATTTAAAAGTTGTGAATAAATTTCTAGGTCGTGATGCTTGCAAACTATGCAACCCCATGGATGCACTATTTTATTTTACATTTGTGATATCTGTGTATAAGATAGTTGAAACGCAAATTGGAGTAGCCTATGACAGATCAAAAACAAGTAAAAGATACATACAGTGAGAATGAAGACAGCCTATGGAATGAAAATGAGCTAGAAATCAACAATGAACAGTACAATGCAATGATGATTGAACAATATAAAATTCATGCTGAAATGTCTGATCGTATCTCCTCAAGAAGAACCCTTGCAAATGTTTTTTTTCTTACCCTACATGCCTTATTATTGAGTGCCTTAGGTCTAAGTTTGATTAATAACCCAAGCGTCAGTGAACCAATACTTTTACTGTGCCCACTCCTTGGTCTTTTGCTTTTATGCTATGCCTGGTGGCGTATAGTACAATACTATCGTCGCCAGTTTCGTGGTCGCTCTAGTGTTATTGAAGAAATTGAAAAACGCTTGCCATGCCGCCTAACCAGACAATCTCAAAAAGAAGCTTTTGCTAGTCCTCGTGCATACAACTCTATCAAGCGCATGGAAAGTATAGTACCTATTCTTTTTACGCTTTTGTATATTACCTGCTACGCCTATGCAGTATGGTAAAACCTAAGACACTTTTTACTTGGTTATACCTTTAATATCGGTTAAAATGGCCCCTTTAATCCATAAGGGCCTAAAACGATGGAAAACGCGAGTATTACAGCACATAAAGCGACTCAGTCGCTTACACAAGCTTTAAGCATTAAAGACACCCTAAAACTAGCACCTGAAGATCAAACCGTTTGTGTTAAAGGTTGGATCAGATCCAAGCGCGACTCAAAAGCAGGGTTTTCTTTTTTGGTCATAAGCGATGGCTCTTGTTTTGCAACCATTCAAGCTGTGGTACCTGAGGGCATAGAAAACTACAGTAGTGAAATACTCAAGCTCACTAAAGATTGCGCGGTTTCTGTTACAGGAACCTTAGTAGCCTCACAAGGTAAAGAACAAAATGTTGAAATTGCTGCAACACATGTCCATGTTCATGGTTGGGTTGAGGATCCTGAAACCTACCCTATTTCCCCCAAACGACACACAATGGAACATCTAAGAGACTATCAACACCTGCGTGTGCGCACTAATATTATTGGTGCAGTTTCCAGAGTGCGTCATAGTGTTTCTTATGCGATTCATACTTTCTTTAATCAAAATCAATTCTTCTGGCTAAACAGCCCTATTATTACCGCAAGTGACTGTGAGGGTGCAGGAGAATTATTTCGTGTTTCCACCCTAGATACCTTACATCAATCGCAACAAAAACAATCTAGTTATGCGGATGATTTTTTTGGGGAGGCGAGTTTCTTAACCGTTTCTGGACAACTTAATGCCGAAAGTTATGCTCTTGGCCTATCAAAAGTATACACCTTTGGACCAACCTTCCGAGCAGAAAATTCTAATACCTCGCGTCACTTAGCAGAGTTTTGGATGGTAGAGCCCGAAGTTGCCTTTAGCGATTTGGCCCAAAACGCTCAGTTAGCGCAAGACCTTTTGCAATTTGTAGTCAAGCATGTGCTTGATAACTGCAGTGAAGATATTACATTTTTCAACAAATGGGTTGATAAAACTGTCTTATCAAGACTAGAGTCTATCGTTAAGAGCGACTTTGAACGCATCAGCTATAGCGATGCCATTAGCTTACTTGAAAAAAGTACGGTATCGTTTGACTATCCAGTAAGCTGGGGTATAGATTTACAATCAGAACATGAACGTTACATATGTGAACAAGTTGTAAAAGGACCAACAATCATTACCGACTATCCCAAAGATATCAAAGCCTTTTACATGCGTCTAAATAGCGATGAGAAAACCGTAGCGGCTATGGATGTGCTTGCGCCTGGAATTGGTGAAATTATCGGTGGATCACAGCGTGAAGAGCGCTTGGATGTATTAGACACAAGAATGGATGCATGCAAGGTTGATAAAAAAGCCTACCAATGGTACCGTGACCTTCGTCGTTACGGCACTGCACCCCATAGTGGTTTTGGACTTGGGTTTGAGCGTTTAGTGGGCTATATTACCGGCGTTGCTAATATTCGTGATATTCATCCTTTTCCTCGCACCCCTGGAAGCATTGGCTACTAACTGTTTTACATTTTGAAAAAAAAGCGTTACAGTGGTGTTCGTGTTTTATTTAGAAGGAAAAAATTTATGCAAATTCAAATCACTGGTCGAAATGTAGAAGTTACAGATGCGCTTAAAACTTTTATCGAAAACAAGTTTAGCAAGCTCTCACGCCACTCTGAAAGTATCCTTAAATTAGAAATAGTTCTTAGTGTGCAAAAAGAATTGCACAGTGCAGAGGCGAAAGTAGCCATGCCGGGAATTGATATTGTAGCAGAGCAAAGTGACAAAGACATGTATGCTGCTATTGATGTCCTTTTAGATAAAACAGATCAGCAAATTATCAAACATAAAGAAAAAATCACAGCAAAGCGCAGACAAAAGCCTAAAGTTACTGATGAAGAATGATGCGTTCTTTTTTACTAAAGCGATTTCTCCCAAAAGAGTGCTCGCTAAGCAGCCCTTCACAACTCAAAAAGAGGTTTTGCAACAGCTAAGCCTCCTTTTAGCAAAACAGGGGCAAAAAGAAGCAAATATTATCAACAGCGCCCTTGTTGACCGAGAAAGACTTGGCAGCACGGTCTTCCCTTGTGGCATTGCTATTCCCCACGCAAGCCTTGAGTCAGTTTATGAGCCAAGTATTGCGTTTATCAGCCTGGAAAATGGGATTCATTTCTCACATACTAAAAATGAATCGACAGATCTTTTTTGTGCACTTATTTTGCCTAAAAACCATGAGCAAGACTATAAAGGCGCAATCGAGACCTTATACCAACAATTTACCCATCATGGAATGTTAGCAGAGCTTCGAGCTTGCACAAATGACCATAAACTCTATAATACACTCCTGATCGATGCTGTTATAGAATAAGGAAGGCATATGACAAAAAAAATTCTGATCATTGGACCAAATTGGATTGGCGATATGATCATGGCTCAGTGCTTAGTATTTGAAATTCTTAAACAGCACCCTAAGGCTCAAATTGATCTTTTTGCGCCCTCTTTATGCCTTGAGGCGACCCTTGGAATGCCTCAAATCACTAACAGAATTGCATCCCCTTTTTCTTCTGGGGCTTTTGAATTTAAAAAACGCCGAGAAATTGGCAAAAAACTGCAAAATAAGTACCACCAAGCGTATATTCTTCCAAATTCTTTTAAATCTGCGCTTATTCCATTTTTTGCAAAAATTAAAACCCGCACCGGATTTTGTGGCGAAATGCGTTTTGGACTTATTAACGATATACGCTTTTTAGATACAGATGATCATCCCCTGATGATCCAGCGCTATAGCTATTTAGCCCATCCCCGGTCGAAAAAAATTGAGCCTGGCGAAATAAGCCAACCAAAAATGCGTGTCGATAAAGAAAAAGCGCAAGCCTTAGCAAAAAAATATGGAGTTGACCAAAGTGATAAACCGGTTTTGGCGCTTTGTCCTGGGGCAGCCTATGGACCAAGCAAACGTTGGCCGGCAAAGTATTTTGCCAAGCTCGCTGAACTTCAGCTTAATAAAGGTTACGAGATATGGTTGTTAGGTGCAAAAAACGACATCAAGTCTTGTGAGCTTATTAATAAAGCCAATGATGGACAACTCAAAAACTTTGCAGGAAAAATCCCCTTAAAAGAATCTATTGCCCTCTTATCTCTATGCGACACGATAGTGTGTAATGACTCAGGTCTTATGCATATTAGTGCTGCTCTTGGGAAAAAAGTTATTGCCATTTTTGGTTCATCTTCTCCTTCGCACACGCCGCCGCTTTCTAAGGATGCGGTAGTTATGGATACCTTAGATTTACCTTGCAAACCTTGTTTTAAAAGGGTCTGTCCCTTAAGTGGCGATAAGCACTTAAAATGTCTTTTAGACATTACTCCTGAGCAAGTAGCAAAAAGTATTCAATAGAGCGGCATTGATGCGTATTTTATTGATAAAAATGTCTTCCCTTGGCGATGTGATTCATACTTTTCCCGCGCTTAGTGATCTACAAAAACAGATACCGCAACTTAGGCTAACCTGGGCTATAGAGCCAGCATTTGCACCCTTAGCCAAAGCGCATCCAGCAGTCAAAACCTGTATTGAGATACCGATTCGCGCTTGGCGAAAAAACAAATGGCCAAACCGCCATTTGATGCAACAAGCCTATAAAGCCCTGCGTAAAGAATCTTACGATATCATTATCGATGCACAAGGTTTAATGAAAAGCGCGATTGTAGCTAAAATAGCAAAAGGCAAGCGCATTGGCTATAACAAAAAGTGTATTAAAGAGCCCCTCGCACGGTTTTTTTATCAGCAGCGCTATTTTTGTGATCCAAATGCCCATGCAATTGATAAAATTCGCAATTTATGTGCTCAAGCACTCGGTTATGCTATACCGCAAAGCCCGTATCATTTTGGTTTAAAGGAAGGGTTTAAGGTACACAAACCAGCTCGTCCTTATCTTGTTTTTTTACACAGCACAACATGGCCTACTAAACATTATCCTAATGATTATTGGATTGCACTTGGTAAAATTGTCAATGATGCAGGCTTTTGCGTGTATCTTCCCCATGGCAACGATGAAGAAGAAAAACGCAGCCATACTATCGCAAAAACCCTTGAAGACGCGGTGGTTCCCAAACGTACCTCTTTGCATGCTATTGCACAAATGATTGTTGATGCATCGGGGGTCATTAGTGTTGATACGGGCCTTGGCCATTTAAGTGGCGCACTGGATCAAGCAAGCTTAGGCTTATTTGGTCCAACGAATGCTGCAAAAAATGGGATTATGGGTCCTTTTAGCCAATCGCTCTCAAGCACCATCAGCTGTGCACCATGTTTAAAGCGTCATTGCCAGCACCCAGATCGTTTCCAAACTATTAGCCCGCCGTGTTTTTTAGATCATCCACCAGAAAAAGTATGGCAAGTGTTTTGCAAACTTAAGGCACAAAAAAGCCCGTAACTTGGGGCAAAAAAAACAATTAGCTATTTATTTGCGAAAAAAGATTGACAGATGAAGTCATTTTGGTATGATAGCAGCACTTTTTGCGGGAATAGCTCAGTGGTAGAGCACAACCTTGCCAAGGTTGGGGTCGCGAGTTCGAATCTCGTTTCCCGCTCCAATTTCATTTCTTATACTCATGAGTACTCTTAATCGCCGTATCGCGCTTGCGCCAATGATGGATTGGACTGATAGACACTATCGGTATTTACTACGTCTTATTTCTAAGCATATGGTACTTTATACTGAAATGATCTCTAGCCAAGCTTTGGAGTTTGGTGATAGTGATCGACTCTTAGCTTATGATCAAAAAGAACATCCCTTAGCTTTACAAATTGGCTCTCGTGATGTGCGTCAATCGGTTTTAGCTGGGCAAAAGGCGCAATCCTATGGTTATGATGAAATCAATCTAAACGTAGGCTGCCCTAGCGACCGGGTACAACAAGGGGGCATAGGCTTATGTCTGATGAAAGAACCCTTGGTTGTTGCAGAGATTTTACAGGCATTAAAAAAAGAGACCGATCTACAGGTAACGCTTAAGACACGTATTGGGGTGGATGAGCAAGATAGCTATGAGGATTTAAAGCGTTTTATTGAGATAGCTGCAAAAGCAGAGCCAGATGCCATTATCATTCATGCACGCAAAGGTTGGTTAAAGGGTTTAAGTCCTAAGGAAAACCGAACGGTTCCCCCGATCAACTATGCGCGCGTATATCAAATTAAAGAGGACTTTCCGCATTTGCATATTGGTATTAATGGAGATATTAACGATATTGATGCTATTGAGGCGCATTTAGAAAAAGTTGATAGCGTGATGCTCGGTCGCTTTGCCTATTATCACTATATGCAGCTTAATACGCTTGACCAAAGGTTTTTTAAGGATACAAGTGCCCCTATCTGTGCTGATACGGTGCTTGAGCAATATAAAAGCTATATGCAATCACAAATGGAACAAGGCACTAGATTATGGGCAATGGCACGTCACTTAATGCCCTTATTTCAAAGCTGCAATGGCGCAAAATTATGGCGCAGTAGAATTGCCCTTTGTAATAAAATGGATGCCACACTTGATCACATTGATTTTGCCAGAGAGGCGATTGAACAATAAGCACTAAACACCATACTAAGGCGCTTGAAAAAAAAGATTCACAAGGTTAACAAAACTTATAAAATTAAAATTTATTCTAGTACTGGGTATAGCGGCTCGCTGCAACTACTCTCATCATTAGAACTCGAGACTCTTTGATAAAGTAATGGCGCCGCCATGGGCAATGACTGATGATGCCTTCCGCCTCGCAAACTTGACCCACCGGGAACCCCTGGTGGTGATATCAAGCCTTCATCATTTTCTCCATTCTTAAATTCCTTCGTAGCTATAATAGCTTGTTCTATGTCTGTTAGAGTTGCTTCGCATTCTTTAAGGATATGCTCTACCTTGGGGTAATTATTCCACATTGCATAAAAAAGAGGGCTTAAGTTGGAATTATTTTTAGCATTTGCATCGATATGTACCAAGCATGGCACAATGAGATGTTCATGCCCTTGACGTGCAGCCATATGCAATACAGTATTGCCCTGAGAATCTGTTGTTGTTTTTTTACATGTATCATTATTTAGCAGCGCATTAACCATTTGTAGATGTTGTTCTAGTGTTATACCTTCCATATCTGGAGCATTCATGTTTGCAATTGCCAAAAGAGGTGTCATGCTATTTATGGATTTGTTATCTATAATAAAATTTAAATTAGCACCTTCTTCTATGGCTTTTAAAAAAGTATTAACGTAATAACCCTTGATTTCTAAGCTCCTCAAGCGCTTGATAGCGTCGTGGAGTTTCCCAGTTGCTGCTGCATCATAGCCTTGTATGCTTGTGTCAGAGGCTGCACCCACCCTTAGTGACTCACCTTGCCCTGATGATGACGTTGGAGGGAGTACAGCTGCTGCTATAGTTGTAACTAAGCCATCTTGTTGCCGTTCTTGTCGTGTTGCACCACTACTTTTATTCATATTTTATTATCCTTACGACTGAAACCCAAATAGCATATAAATATATTTAAATATCTATCACTAACGCGCTACTACAAATCATCTATATATTTACAATATTAATTCAAAATAATAATAGCGCATTTACTTAAGATCTGCAAGATAAAAAAAACCAAGTGAATAAATAAACAACAATAATACTATTTTTTATAAGCAGCAGGCAGACAGGCATGATGCTGCCTATAAAATAATGCCCTAGCCACCATAATATTTGACCATCATCTGACTGATATAAATTTTAACCCGCTAATACTTGGCAATATCACCATACAGGGGTTTTGAATATAATCTCCAATTGAAAAAAGTATTTCAATGTAATATAGTGACAACTTGTTAATATCCAAATAAAAATACAAATCATGAATCTCTTATTTTCCCCATCAAGTTATGTGGCCTATGGGCCATTACACCATGGTGCATTATATGTATTTTTATTGTGTAGTAGTGGACTATTTTTTCTAGGACATCACCCCCTAACTCATCGCATCGTGCAAAGTTTTATTTGTTTAAGCTCACTGACGGCATTGTTGATAAGCTGTCTACTATATCAATTTTTGCCTTTACAAATTTGCCATGTAAGTGTTTGGTTAGTATTGCCACCAGCCTTATGGTTTAACCACCAGGCATTTCGCTTAGTATTGATTTGTCTATCGGGTTGGTGTGCCATGATGGCATTGATTCTTCCTGATTTGGCAACGCATGCGATATGGATCAAATTCATTATTTACTACCTGATGCACTGCAACATATGTTTAGCAGCGTTGTACGTATTTATCTACCAACGACCCACTATAAATCTTAAAGCCATAGGCACTGTATTTATATGTTTTAACGTATTTTTGGCTTTTGTAGGAATGATTGATTATATATTCTCCAAAAATTATGTTTATTTAGCGCATGCCCCGGCTATAGCAAAATCCTTATCCTTTGCCTGGGCGTGGCCTTGGTATATCGTGCAATCACAGTTCATTATTTTGTTATTGGCTATTGTAACTTGGTGTTTGTCAGGCTCTGCGCGTTTGTGGTCTTACTTTATGCATAAGATGCAAAATCTATTTAGAAAATACTTTTACCTTATGGCTACGTTTAAGCAATGAACGTCAAGGTGCATTATTGTCAAACGGTAATTTAACCCTTGCTCAGTAAGATATTTTGTTGAAAAATTGGGTATTGGTATCAAGCCAGACATCGAGCATGAGATGCCTCCCCTTCTGTGTTAATGAGAGGATAACTGGGGTCACAGTTTAAAGAAATACCTGCAGCATATTAACGCTTATTGTATTGAGTATAACGCATACCCCCTCTTAGATTTCAAGTCATCGTCTTTTTTTATATGCAGGCCTATAGCCTCATAGGTACCTTGATAGCAAACCCAGGTCAATAAAGCTTATGATATGATTAAATCCTTAACCATTAATTAGCCTTATTTGTGTATAGTAGACTTTATAGAAGCTGCGCGCTTGATATTAGAAAAATCCTTGAAAAATCTTTAATTTAATATAAGCGTGCTGTTCAATAACATGGAATATGAATAAGCCAGACAAAGATCAATTTTAATTTATGCCCTGGAACCCAATAAGATACAAAATGATGACACAGTAGAATGGCCCTTTGTAATAAAATGGACGCAACACCTAATTACATTAATTTTGCCAGAGAGGTCATTGAAAAATAATGACTTAACTACCATAATATTTGGCCATCATCTGATTGATATAGGTCTTAAGCGGTAAAGACTCGGCAATATAATCAGAGAGCGGATTTTCAATAGGCACATAACTAATATTACTCAAAAATGCTAATAACACAGCATCAATGCTACTTAATTGTTCTCCAAAAAAATAGCTTCCGCCTGAATAGAGGGTATCGATAGCTGCGATATTCTCCAGCCCGAGCGCATAGACCTTTTGAGCATCTGCACAATCGACTCCAAGTGCTGATAACTTATTGCTGATATTATCGGTCACTTTCTTAAGTGCTTCATCAGTGACATTATCAAAAAAGGTTTGCTTAAAAAGCGCCAATCCCGATGGATCAATCATTCTAGAAAAGAGCATAATGGGATATAAATGCTCTTGAACCACCCGTTTCATTAAGAGCGCGATGCTTTTTTGACTTGCGCTTAAATGACTATCTAGATTCAATTGGGCTGAGGTATTGAGGTGCGCAATAATAGCATCACTATCGCATATCACATCAGGCCCATCACTAAAATACGGCAACAAACCCGTTGGAGAATGATTGTGTGTTGGTTGATACTCAAGACTATGCTCTATGGCAAAAAAACGCATCACATTTTCAACTTTCATCACAAAAGGATTGATATCGACTAACCCCCAGGCAGCTTGAAATCCAAATAGCTTCATAAAAATTTCTCCAAAAATTGCATAATGCTTTTAAGGTACAATAAAGTGAATGGTGTGACAAGCTTTATAAAAGCAGTATGCTTCAACACCTGTGGATAAAAAAGCGGACATTTTTAAGAACTCAAAAAAAAACCTTTATTAAAACCATGCCTATCAATAGAAATCAAAAAATAATATTTAAATTTAAGAATATATATCAATAGCTTAAAGCTAAACCCAAAACTCAACCCTCCTCTATTTTTACTGTGCGACAAAAACCCAGGAATCTGTGGATAAGTTTGTTAGCAACTATTTTGTCAAGTGTTATTTTTGATTTTTTAAAAGAAATAGAGCCTATCTAGATTTGTAATTTTGCATTCCAAGGAATAGCTCTAAACAGTATCTTTTAAAATCAAAAATTTTCCACAATATTTTTTTGACAAAAACCTTAAAAAATATTACATTAATAAATAAAATTTAAATTTTAAAACAATCCATCCTGCATAATTCCTAACAAAATAAAATGGAGAAAAAACATGAATGGCAATCTAAGCTGGAAAGAATTTGTCCTAGAAAAAAAAATAACGGATACTATTGTCTTAATTCGATTCATCAATAACAATCTGGAACCTATGGAGTATGAAAAAGATTTCTTTGGCAGCATTCTTGGTAAAGATAATATTGAAGATATTTTAAACTTAAAGAATGAGCTCCTTGACGGTATCGACAAAGAAAACTTGCAGAATTTCATTACTGAGGAAATTGAGCAAAAAATAGATGCGCTAGATAATAAACTTTTTTCTTACCTTAAAGAGCGTAAGATACGCATTCTAAGCCCTTCCATTAGAGAAGTCTTAGCAAAACAAGCGCAGGAATTGACTGACTCAGATTTTGAAGGTGATTCAGATTTTGAAGATGATGAGGGTATTAGCGCTGAGATGAAAACAGAAAAATCTATAACGCTCATTAAAAAAATGGCACTTAAGCAATCCTTAAGCTACGTACAAGAAATCATAGATTTACTGGACAATTCGTTTGATGAGGCACTATTTGAGGAATGTAGAAAAGATAAAAGAATAGAAGAGCTAGAGAAATTAACGCGTAATGAAGAAAAATTTGAATTATACCTAAACATAATGTCAGACAAAATAAAAGATGGTGCCACGCTCGTTAGAATTAGAAAATTTCTGGAAAAGAAAATGATTGAAGAAGAAATTTCTGAT
>CACEWE010000022.1 GCA_902563055.1 uncultured Gammaproteobacteria bacterium
CCAGAAACCATGGCTTTAATGGCTGATAAACAAGCTGGTATGATTTCTATTACCGGTGTGAATGTAATGGTCAATTATCTTAATAATCCAGAAAAAACCAGTGAAGTTATTTATGAGCATGATGGGATGCGTTTTTATCAAACTGGGGATAAGGGTTATATCGATGCGCAGGGCTTTTTGAAAATTGTTGATCGTTATTCGCGCTTTGCTAAAATTGGTGGTGAAATGGTTTCTTTGGGAAGGGTTGAGGCTATGTTAAATGAAATTCTTGATCCGGACAAAATGGAAATTCTTATTGTCGCTACCAGTGATGCGCGCAAGGGCGAAATTTTAAATCTGCTCTATAGCGGTGAAGATGCCACTATTGATATGAAGCAAAAGGTTACAGAAGCCGGCATTGATAATCTCTCAAAACCACAAAATTATTTTGCCGTTGATGCAATACCTAAGCTCGGTAGTGGTAAAACTGATTATGCCGCAGCTAAGGCATTGGCGCTTTCTTTGATTGAATAAAAAACAGGTGCATAAGCACCTAGTCTTGCGCTTCCCCATGTATAATAATAGGCCCAAGTGCACAGTCATGCTCTGCATTAAACGCGCGGTGAGAGCCATCACATAGCGGAAACTTTTTAGACTGCCAGCAACGGCAATAGGCTTTGCGTTCATTGCTTTTTTGACAAACTTCTTCGCGTTCTTGATAGTGGTGTGGATTGATATCCATAGTCTTGGCTCCTTATTTTTTTTCATACTCTAATGCCTGGCTTCTTAAAGGTCAAGGCTTTTGTCCTAACATAAAAAAAACAAAGGCTAACTACTAGTCTTTTGGCATAAGATCAGGTAAGGTAGTTCTTTGATGAAATTATAAAGGAGCCCGCATATGACCGCCTTATTTGACAGTGCCTTAAGCCATTTAGACCAAGCTGCAAGCTTAGCTGATATCGATCAAGAAGCCATACTAAGATTAAAAAGTCCTAAGAGCATGTTGTGCGTGTCGGTTCCACTTAGGCGTGATGATGGAAGCTTAAGCATTTATCAAGGTTTTAGGGTTCAGCATGATAGTACGCGCGGCCCAACTAAAGGCGGTATTCGTTTTCACCCAGATGTAAGTTTAGATGAAGTAAAGGCTTTAGCGTTTTGGATGACGATGAAATGCGCGATTATGAATATACCCTATGGTGGTGGTAAAGGTGGTGTTTCTGTGGATCCCAAAGGGCTTTCAAATATGGAGATAGAGCGACTATCTAGAAGTTATATTAAGCAAATTTGTGATTTTATTGGTCCAGATCGCGATATTCCCGCACCTGATGTATATACTAATGCAAAAATTATGGGTTGGATGATGGATGAATATTCTAATATTAAGCGTCAGTATACGCCTGCAGTTATAACGGGTAAGCCTATTCCACTTGGTGGCTCTTTAGGACGTAATGATGCAACCGGAAGAGGGGGTTATTATTGCATTAAAGAATTAGAAAGAATGCATCAATGGGATCCTAAAAATATTACTGTAGCGATACAGGGTTTTGGTAATGCAGGGCGCCATGTGGCGGCATTATTGCATCAAGATGGCTATAAGATTGTTGCTATTAGTGATTCTAAGGGCGCAGTTTACCGTAAAGAAGGTCTAGATATTCCAAGTTGTATCTTTCATAAAACCCAGTCCCGAAAAGTGGAGGCTGTATATTGCGATGATAGTGTATGTACGCAGGTTGAAGCAGACTATATGAGCAATGAAGCCTTGCTGGAACTTGATGTAGATATATTAATTCCTGCTGCACTAGAGAATGTTTTAACCGAAAAGAATGCCGATCAAGTCAAGGCTCAATATATTGTTGAATTAGCCAATGGCCCAACCACCCCAGAAGCTGGTGAAATTTTACACAAAAAGGGTAGTTTGCTTGTGCCTGATATTTTAGCCAACGCTGGTGGTGTTACCGTAAGTTATTACGAGTGGTTGCAAAATAAATCAGGCTTGTATTGGTCTGAGAAAGAAGTCCATGATCGTTTACAAGATAAAATGGCGATGGAGTTCAATGCAGTGTATCAATTAATGGAGCAACATCAGTGTACGATGCGTACTGCAGCGTATGTCCATGCCTTAAATCGCCTTTCTGAAGCCGTCGTTGCCCAAGGAACGCAGCATTATTATGAAATGGCATAGTTGTCATTCTTATAGCTCAATAAACCTTAGGCAGGCAATGTATCGTTATATTTTTCTTGACCTGTTTCTGGCGGATGAGTTGGCTGAATAACAACTGCGCTTGTTTGCTGATTTGGAGTAGGATGTATTGGTGGTGCACTTGGTGTGCTACTGCCTGAATCTCCTTCTCCATTGCCTTCTCTTTGATAAGGTGCTTCGTATGGACTGCTCTGCATATCTGCTGGTGGTGCACTTGGTGTGCTACTGCCTGAATTTCCATCTCCATAGCCTTGGTCGGGTGCCTTGCATGGTCTGCACGGCACATAGTATAACGCCGTGTGTAATTTTTCTAAAAACGCATCTATGACTTTAACTCTTTTTTTTATCTCTTCTTTATATTCATTTTCATAATCTTGTGGATCTTGAAGTCTAGATAGGAGGCGGCCAAAAAAGCCAGAGCTGGTATGTGTTTGAGTAGTTAGCGTATCAGCTTTGGCTATTTTCTCATGCGTTTGTTTAATCGTATCTTCTTTTAATTTTAATATTTCTTGGTGGTTTTTGTCTAAGCAATCTTTGAGTTTTGTGAAGTGAGTGGACTCTTCATTAAATAAGCTCGCTAATTCTAAGGTAGTGGCTTGAAGCCATGTTGAAAGAATACAATTTTCACATTTACTTATTTTTTCAGGTAGGAGCTTTTTATTTCTGCCTGGGTATTCTATAGCAGTTGGCAAAATGGCAGCAAGATCATAAAAATAATCTTCTAATGGGTCTAATAATAGTTGAATACATTCTTCATGTTCTTGCTTCGAGATTTCCTTAATTGTCCCGATGCATTGATCTAAACAAGTGTGCATGGCTTGTTTTTCTGTATCGTCTGTACTCACGGGGAGCTGTGCAGCAGCTTCTGTGAGTGTAGTAAAAAGAGATCTTAGGGTTTCTAAATTCTCATATTGTCCTTTAAGGCTCTCTAGATTATTGATATTAGTTATATTTTTCAGTAAGCTTGGCAATAAGCGGAGCTGGTAATCTTCTAGTGTACATAATAATAAATTTGAATATAAATTTTTTTCAAATGCAATATATTCAGTTTTATCGATTGCGGTATGGCGCATCTTTTCTATTAGAAAGCTTAGTATGCGATTAAATGAAGAGGTTTGGTCTTGCTCGTTAGGCTCTAATATCAAGCTATCCTTTAATGCTTTAGATAAACTATCCAAATGGCCCGATTGTTCAGCGTTGGCGTAGGTGCTATAAAATGATAGCTCCCACACTGCACTTTCAAATAGTCTATAGCAATTTGAACTTTCATGTCTCATGGGGGCTTCTAATTCTATTTTTTTATCTTCTAATACACTTAAAATAAGCTTTAGCCTTCTTATTGAATAATCGGGTTTATCAGATGTTCTTATGTATTGCCTTAAGTTCTGAATAATTCTACTTTTTTCATCTGTGTTCGTTATGCTTGTAACTTTGTCTATAATATTTTTACATAATTGAGGACTCGTTTGAGCTTCTGCTATTTCAATAAAAATATAAAAAGCAATGTTAGTTCTATTGATAAAGCTTTCTCTGTCTATGTTTTGTGGTTGATTATTATAGGCTATAATATATCTCAGTGACTTGATGTTTATGCCATAAGCACCATGCTTTTGAGAAAGAAGAGCAATTAGAGATAAGTCTGGATAATAACCTTTAACAGAAATCTCTTCTATTATTTGTTTGAAAATCTGAAGTTTTTGCTGCTCTTTTAATAGGGTAAAACAATTCTTGATAAACAATTCATTAGTGTATATTGAAGTTGCCTTCCAATTTAAAATTATTCGGCATAGTTCTGGTAATGTTTCATCACTGATGCAATCAGATGCGATTAAATCTAAATCTATTGCTCTATTGGTAAAGTCAAGAAGGAGTGCACGTAGATGGGAAGCTATTTTACCACGTGCTTCTTTAATATAAGGATCTCTAGAACGAAATACGTTTTCAAGTATTCCAGAGATTTGAGTTATCAAGGCATCAATGATAGTTATCCTTGTTTCTTGGTCTCCCAAATGTCCGCTTAAGCTCGATGGCACAGTGGCCTTATATTTTAGGTGGGTCCTAACAATTTCATCACTCAATCGAGTGCTTTTAGAATTTCTGTCACGGATAGTACTTTCGCTATAATCAGAATCCCTAACCCTAAGAAGTAGTTTCAAATACTCTGAGTTATGGGGGAGTATTTTGAAAATATAACTTTGAGCCCAGCCAATGCTTTGCGAGGGCTTAACTCTATAAGAAGATGAGCATGTCGCAAAAATGCCTGTAATGAAATTTTGAATTTCAGTGTTTAAATTTTCTTGATGTTGTTTTGATAATTCCTCATTTTGTTTTAGTAATTGTTGATACGCTTCTAATGTGGGTTGATCTTCTAAGGATGAGCTTGTTTTGTGCAAAATTATAACATATTTTTGAATAAAGGTGGTTAAACTATAACATTAATTGTGGGGTTGTTAAGTAAATTTCAGCAAAATTTATATTATATAAAGTCCTGTGTGGTGTAGTATTACAAGGGCGTGTAATGATTTAAGAGTCTAATATCCATAGGTATTTATAAATGCAATAGACTATTACTTTAAGTAAAATCTCTCCTGGTATGGAGATATTAATTTCTCTTGATGATTTTTGCTTTAATGCTCTGACTTAGAATCGGTGGTTTTTTACAAGAAAAGGGCAGGTTTACCTGGTGAAATTTTACACAAAAAGGGTAGTTTGCTTGTGCCTGATATTTTAGCCAACGCTGGTGGTGTTACCGTAAGTTATTACGAGTGGTTGCAAAATAAATCAGGCTTATATTGGTCCGAAAAAGAAGTCCATGATCGCTTACAAGATAAAATGGCGATGGAGTTCAATGCAGTGTATCAATTAATGGAGCAGCATCAGTGTACGATGCGTACTGCAGCGTATGTCCATGCCTTAAATCGCCTTTCTGAAGCCGTCGTTGCCCAAGGAACGCAGCATTATTATGAAATGGCATAGGGTGAATTAAATAGTCCCTTAAGACGGTTCACTTCCAGCGTCGCTCACATTAGAATCCGTCTCTATTCCTGAATCTAGACCTCTTAAATTGTTGTCAGCAAGTGCTGGTGGAGCACTTGGCGTGACCATTTGAGGTCCTTTTCTGAATCCTTCTTGGGGTGGTGGAGGGCAAGGTTTGGATAATGGTTCGTCGAATCCTTCTTGGGGTGGAGCACTTGGAGTGACCATTTGAGGTCCTTTTCCGAATCCTTCTTGGGGTGGTGGAGGGCAAGTTTTGCATAATGGTGAAGTCCTTCCTTCGCCGAATCCTTTTTTTAATGATGGTGAAGTCGTTCCTTCGCCGAATCCTTCTGTGGATGTTGGCAGAACGCAAGGTTTGTATGCTTGTAATACGGTATTTATCGGTAAAAACTTGTTAATTATTGTTTCTAAAGAATTGGCATCTTTTTCCATTGTTGGTTGAAATAAACCAGAAATAACGTTCACGTAAGAGCGTGATTCATGCGCACCTTTCAGTGCTTGGAATGCGCGATTTCCATTATTTTGTATACTTTGTGTTTGTGTCTGTAATTCCTCAATGGATGAAATAATTTTAGATGAAACTTCATTACTAAATTGATCTTTAAAACGCCTAAAAAATTCAATGAAATTCGTTAAAGGTTGAATATATTTTTTAAAATTAGTTACTGATTCTTCAAATGAAGTCCTATTAGCGCTGAATTCTTTTGGACAATTTTTAATAAAACTTAGTTGCCAATTAAACAATTCTAATATTTCCATGAAAGCGCTTAGCCATGGTTGAATGTGCTTGGTAAATAATTCACTGCTATATTTTTGTTTAATCTCTTCCATTTTACTGTAAAAATTTGTTATAATTTTATTTTGGGTCGTTTCTTTATCTAGAAATACTGGAGCGCTCTCTATGAGAAGGCTTGCTTCCTTTTCGGCGCGTTTAAATTTGTTCATGGTCTGCTCGAAATTAGCATAAGAACCATCTTCTTCTATGGTTTCGTCTTGCATCCTTTCCTGAATTTTAACTAGCAGTGTATCTATTATATTATTTTTTATCTGTAGTGTAATTCCTCTTGCTTGGAGTTGTGAACCTAGATATTTAAGAAGTTTTTCTAAAAGAAGAGAACTTGAATCAGAAGGTAACTCATTTAACATCCTTATTGAGTCTGCATATAGAGGGCACTTTGTTCCTTCTAATATTACCCTTAATTTTTCAAATTGATTCAATGTTTCATTTAAAGCGTCTTTAGATGTTTGGTCTTGAGCACTATCTGGAGATTTAATCGTATCCAATTCAAGTAAAACTTTAATCTGTTTAGCAAAAAATGTATACAGGGTATGAGATATTATCTTTTCTGAGCTTTCTAAAGCTTGATTGAATAAAGTATTATCCTCTTGTATTAGGTTCTTAGTATCGCAAAGCTCTGTTCTTATAGCGATTATCCGCGATATTGTCTCCAGATCATGCTCTTTAGTACCTTCGGAACTCTTAATGCTTTGGCATAATTGTTTTAATATATCGTTTTCAAACCTAGTAAGTATATTCGCGATTATAGTTATTATTTTATTTGTTTCCAGTATAGTTTCATACAATAGGCCTGAATCCTCTAGAGCTGGGTCACCGTCTTTGGTACCAGAAGTTTGATGCTGAGCTATACTACCTTTTTCTCGTATACTTAAAAACCTTTTCCATATATCAGGTGCTTTTAATAATATTACCGATGCATGCGGGATTATAGTTATTATCTTATTTGTTTCCAGTATAGTTTCATACAATAGGCCTGAATCCTCTAGAGCTGGGTCACCGTCTTTGGTACCAGAAGTCAGATACTGAGCTATACTATCATCTTCAGCTATACTTAAAAGACTTTTCCATATATCAAGTGCTTGTGATATTTTTTTACATGTTTCAATTATTTCAATACTATTTGAGTCCATTATGTCTTTGCACAATTCTGGCAATATAAGCTCTTTATACTTTCTAAATATAAGGGTTAACAATTGTAACCATATATTATGAATTTTAGTTTCTTGAGGGCATTTAGACGCTAAGAATTCAAGGATGTTTTTAAGCGGAAAACGCCCTATGTCTTCTTCTATAATCTTTCTTAGTTCGGTTAAAATGGGCTTTATCTTATCAATATGATTTACATTCAGCAATAAACATACATTCGTTAATACTGCACTGTCGTCTTGTTTAGTAGTAAGATAAAACTCTATATCGAATATGATATCCTTAAAGAATTTACCTAAATCTTCCTCAGTCTTTATATGGTGAGTATCTATTTCCTCCTCAGCCAAAAAACTTTCTGTTTTATTCTTATAAATATGTATCTTAAGGCGCTCCTGTAAATGCTTTTGATCCTCAAACTTAATCGTGGATCCCCCTTCTTGGGTCTTTTCTAATAGCATTCTACTGAGCATATTAACAAGAAGACGTGCTCTTGAATTTACACCAACAGATCCTTCATCAAAACTATCAATTAAGCTATTTAATACCGGTAACGGTTGATTTGCATCACTGAAAAAAATCGACGATAATATTCGATTGTTTAATATAAAATAACAAAGGTGTTCACAAAATGGTCCTGTTGCTAAAGTGCTTATTATATCACATATTAACACTTTAACTCTATTTGGATTTTCCTGTTTTATTAGCTCTTTCCAGGTATTTAATAAAACTTTCATCTGTTGCCGCGTTTCTTCTGTATTTATTCGCAGATATGATAAACTTAATCCTTCGCCTAGAAAATCAAACAGTGTATGCGCATCGGACTTTCTAAGGAGCTCTTCTAATTGAAATGGCGTTAAAAGTGTACCTAATAAGTGATAACATGAGCTAAAAATTTCCTTATTATCGCGTATATTATGTGGCATTAGATAGGGATCTTGCAATATATATTTGAGATCTTCCAATCCAGCATAGCCAATAAAGGTATTTCTATTATATATTATGGAAACCAATTCTAGGATCTTAGTAATCCTTGTAATATAGTCTATACAATGTTTAGTAAAAACGTTGGTCTTCGAAAACCGCGAAAAATATGATTTTTCATCTCGGTAATAACTTTGTAAATTTATTAGGCATCTCATAACTCGTATTGTTTTATCAAAAAATATTTCTCTATTGAATTTTTTCTCTAAAATACGAGGATTGGATTTCGTCTTCGTAGTTACGGATTCTAAGATATTTAATGCAGATTTTATCTCCTCTTCACGAAGTATAAAATTATTTAACTTATTACTCCAACTAGAGGTGTCGGTGGAAGGTAAATCTATATCTATTTTCATTAATTGATCTAGAACACTACGATCGCGATCGTTCAATAATAAAATAATGTCTTTTGTATAAGCATTGTGTAATATTGCCTTTAAGGTTCTTATTGTTTGGTCTTTTATAAATTTTTTAAAATATCCCGTAAGTGATAGATTTAATTCTTGTCTCTCTTTAAGATTTAAGGGCAATGGGTCCTGAAATATATCAGGGGAAGCTTTAAAATCCTCAAAGCTCTCTACTCCAATCTTTAAGGCCATGAATTCATCAAGAAGTCTATCAGCATGTTTTTGAACTAATAGTTGTAGTGATTCTTGATCCATCCTATCTAGCATTATAAGTCCACCATTATTATCATATTTTTTTACCATCTATCATAACATTATTTTAGTATTAGTAAATATAAATAAAGCAAACATATTATAAAGCAAATACCATATATAATTCGAATCTAGTTACTTATTGTGCGTCTATAAAAAGTTAGATGCGGTACGTTTTTAAATATTAAAGTTTCTTTATCCTGAAAAGAGGGTGCTATCTTTGTTGGTTTCCAGGTTTCTCAACGTCTATTGTATGTTGTTTGTACTTTTATAAAAAAGGTGTATTATCTTAGGCTGTGCGATTGGAGTATGAATGTATATGGCATATTTTACCCTTCGTTTTTCCTAGCTTGATATATATAAATTAATTTTATATTTAATTGTGAAAAGTGCGATGGTTATTTTTGGATTCATTTGGAAATGGGGTTATTGTCCCGCTTTTGCTGCAACAGGGCAAATTTATGCGTTGATTTGCAAAGAAATTGGCGGAGAGGGAGGGATTCGAACCCCCGGACCTTTGACAGTCAACGGTTTTCAAGACCGCCGCATTCGACCACTCTGCCACCTCTCCGAATTGGCCCCATCATAACGAGATTTGAGCCCATATGCAAGTGCTAATTTGCGTATTTTAGTAAATTTTATGCTTTTGCCTTCGCTTTGCTTTGCAGCATAGGGGCTAAAAATTTTCCTGTATGACTTGCTTTTACTTTTGCTATCTGTTCTGGTGTGCCGCTGGCAAGTATGGTTCCACCTTTATCTCCACCTTCAGGACCTAAATCAATAATCCAATCAGCGGTTTTTATGACATCAAGATTATGCTCAATAATAACAATAGTATTGCCTCTAGCTCGCAATTCCTCAAGTACCGCAAGTAGCTGTTTAATATCATGAAAATGTAAGCCCGTAGTGGGTTCATCTAAAATATAAAGCGTATTGCCGGTATCGCGCCTGGAGAGTTCTTTGGCAAGTTTAATGCGTTGTGCCTCGCCACCAGATAAGGTGGTTGCCCGTTGTCCTAGCTTAATGTAGGAGAGGCCCACTTGCATTAAAGTATCAAGCTTTTTAAAGATGCTTGGAACGGCACTGAAAAATTCATGGGCTTGTTCCACTGACATTTCAAGCACTTCATGAATATTTTTACCCTTGTAGCACACTTCTAAGGTTTCACGATTATACCGTTGACCTTTACAACTATCACAGGGGACATAAATGTCGGGTAAAAAATGCATTTCTACTTTGATAACACCATCACCATTGCAACTTTGACAGTATCCACCTTTAACGTTAAAACTAAAACGCCCAGGTTTGTATCCCCTGGCTCGTGCTTCTTGCGTGCTGGCAAATAATTCACGAATTGGCGTAAAGAGACCAACATAGGTGGCAGGATTAGAGCGCGGTGTGCGGCCGATAGGGCTTTGATCAATATTAACTACTTTATCTAAATGCTCAAAACCTTCTATAGTCTCATGAGGCTGAGGATACACTTTTGTGGCTCGGTTTAATGTTTTAGCGGCTTGCGGATAAAGCGTTTGGTTAATCAGGGTTGATTTTCCTGAGCCTGAAACCCCGGTGATGCACGTGATAACGCCAAGAGGAATGGAAATTGATACGTTTTTTAAATTATGACCACAAGCTTCTTTTATAGTAAGCATTTTATCTAAATCACCCTTGCTCCTTTTTTTAGGAGTTGGGATGCTTTGTTTGCCACTTAAATATTGCCCAGTAATAGACTTGGGGTTTTTAAGAATGGTATCAAGTGGGCCTTGTGCGATAACGGCACCACCATGCACCCCTGCGCCAGGCCCAATATCAATAATATGATCGGCTTGGCGGATAGCATCTTCATCATGTTCTACCACAATAACGCAATTGCCACTATCTCTTAGGTGAAATAAGGTTTCAAGGAGTTTTTGATTATCACGTTGATGTAGGCCAATGGAAGGCTCATCAAGGATATACATGACGCCCACTAGGCCAGCACCTACTTGTGAGGCTAGGCGAATACGTTGTGCCTCACCGCCAGACAAAGTATCAGCACGGCGCTCAAGGGATAAATATTCCAGACCAACATTGATTAAAAACTGTAAGCGCTGTTGTATTTCTTTTAATACTTTTTCTGCAACTTTAGCGCGGTAGCCTTTAAGTTTTAACTGCTTAAAAAATACTAAGACTTCTTCAATTGGCAGGCTGCAAAGTTCGTGGATGGTTTTATCTTGAATATACACATGCCGAGCGCTTGTGCATAGCCGTGAACCATGACATACGCTACAGGTTTTACGGGACATATATTTACCAATTTCTTCACGTACCGCTTCGCTGTCAGCTTCTTTGTGGCGATGTTCCAAATAAGGAATAACACCTTTGAAAGCCCTGGTTCTATAAGCATAACCTGTGCCATGGAATACGCGCATGCGCAGTTTTTCAGTACCTGTACCATAAAGAATAAGATGTTGCTGTTCTTTGGTTAATTCTTCAAAGGGTACTTCTATGCTAAATCCAAAATGTTCAGATACTGCACACAGTTGGGTGTAATAGTACATATGATTTTTGTCCCAGCCGCGTATAGCGCCTTGGGCGATAGACAAAGAAGGGTCATGGACAATTAAATCAGGGTTAATTTGCTCAATTGCACCAATGCCATCACAAGCAGAACAGGCTCCGTGCGGGCTGTTAAAAGAAAATAGCCTAGGTGAAAGCTCAGGTAGAGAATAGCCGCATATCGGACATGCTAGATTAGCGGAAAACAGAATATCTTCATGGTCACTATCTAGCATACTAATACTTGTAATCCCATCGGCTAATTCTAGCGCCGTTTCAAAAGATTCAGCGAGCCGGGTTTTATGCTCTGGATCAATTTTAAGACGATCGACAATTACCTCTATGGTGTGTTTTTTTTGCTTATCAAGAGTGGGGGCTTGATTAAGTTCATATATTTCACCATTAATTCTGGCACGAATAAAGCCTTGCTGTTGTAAGTTTTTAAACAGTTGCTGGTACTCGCCTTTACGAGAACGCACCACCGGTGCTAAAACCATAATCTTGCTGCCAGCTGGAAGCTCTAAGGCATGGTCAACCATGTCTGATACGCTTTGCGATTCAAGACTTACATCATGCTCTGGACAACGAGCTTGGCCGGCTCTGGCAAATAATAATCTGAGGTAGTCATAAATTTCAGTAATTGTGCCAACTGTAGAACGTGGGTTATGTGAAGTGGCCTTTTGCTGAATTGAAATAGCAGGGGAGAGCCCTTGAATATGCTCAACATCTGGTTTTTCCATCAGGGATAAAAACTGCCTAGCATAGGCCGACAAAGATTCCACATAGCGTCTTTGGCCTTCAGCGTAGAGCGTATCAAAGGCTAAAGAGGATTTCCCCGAGCCACTAATACCTGTGATCACTACAAGTTTATTGCGAGGAATATCTAAAGAAATATCTTTAAGATTATGCGTTTTTGCGCCGTGAATTTCTATGTTGCTCATGGTCAAGCCTTAATTAAAAAGTGCCGCATTATACACTGTTGTTACGCTTTTGGCTAGTTTTATTAAGACTTATAAACTGGTAAGAAAATCAAAAAAAAGGACGTGCAATAGGTGAAAAAGTATTCTATAATGGAGCTCATTTCTCTTATGGGCAAGAGATGGTTTTGAAATAAAAGGAGAGTAAAACATGGCAAAGGGTACAGTAAATAAAGTGGTATTATTAGGACGTTTGGGTGCAGACCCTGAGGTGCGTTACATGCCAAGTGGCATGGCCGTAGCGAATTTGCGCTTAGCTACCAACGATGGTTACAAAGATAAAAATTCTGGTGAATTTGTCGAGTCTACTGAATGGCATCGTGTTGTATTATTTGGTCGTTTAGCAGAAATTGCTAACGAATATCTTAAAAAGGGCAGTTTAGCCTATGTAGAAGGTCGTATTCGCACTAATAAATGGCAAGATCAAAGCGGACAAGATCGTTACACTGTTGAAGTGGTTGCTAATGAAATGCAACTCATTGGTGGATCTGGTGGCGCTGCTGGAGGTTCTAATCAATTTGCAGCATCTGCGCCTCAAGAAACGAAAGCTCCCGCAGCTAAAAAAGAAGCACCCGTTGCTGCTGCTGTAGAAGAGGATGATGAAATTCCATTCTAGTAAAAGATTGAATTGAAAATAAAAAAAGGCGCATTCAGAAATCTGTTTGCGCCTTTTTACTAGAGAATGGTGTTAATAGACCAATAGTGTATACTTTAAATTCAAATTTGATTTATGCCTAGTGTGCTTTGCTTTTAGAGCATTCTGGCTCCCAGGTGAATACAGGCGCTTTATCTTTTTCAATTTGACGATTGATAAACTCTTTTTCTAGTGAGTGCGCTAAACGAAGTTGGGTTTCAATATTGATGTAGCGTCCATTTTCTTCTGCTAGCCTGGCAAGGTCACGAACCATGGCTTCTGGAAGTTTAAGGGTAAGTTCAACGAGTTGGTTTTCATCGGTGGTGATTGAATAACTTGGTATGCTCATAGTGGCTGTCCTTAGTCTGATTTTTTTTTCCATTTGAAGTCTGTAGACTTTTTTATCTCTCAAAAATATAAGAACATATATCCGCCCAATAAAAAATTATAATATTTGCTGCTAATTTGCGATACGTAAAAAAGGCCAGCAAAAACTTACCCTAATATGCAATTGTGTTCATCATGATATATAGTTTAGTTGTTTTTTTATGATATTTTTGCTCAAAGATCCTTATTTACAGGGGGATTTGCATTGCCAGCAGGCTTAAAATTGGTTAGTATAGAGCCAGTATTTGTGGTAGAGACGTGAAATGGCACTAGATGAAATCACCAAAAAGATCGCCGAAATGGATCAAGCGCTTGAAGATGTAGAAGACAAAGAGCTAAAAAAATCTTTTCAAAAACATCTTTCTAGTATGTTGAGATCAGTTTTTGATCATTGCAAAAAGCGCATGATTAAAAAATCTTATGACATGAGTAGTAAAGGGGAGCATCAAGAGCATAAACATAAAAATGTTGATGATGGCTTATCTCTAGCGGATCCTAAAATACGCAAGCTTAATAAAGATAAAAGTATTTTTTAATACAAGGAAAACACCAAGGTATGGAAAACTTATCATTTAATTTAGAAGGCATAGAGCCTTGTCAAATGGAAACATTTACCCAGAAAGCATATTTAGACTATGCAATGTACGTGATTTTAGATCGTGCTCTGCCCTCTATTGCAGATGGCTTAAAGCCAGTGCAACGTCGTATTGTCTATGCAATGAGCGAATTAGGGCTGCGTCATACTATTAAACATAAAAAATCTGCGCGTACAGTTGGGGATGTATTAGGTAAGTTTCATCCACATGGTGATAGTGCCTGTTATGAGGCCATGGTATTGATGGCGCAATCGTTTTCCTATCGCTATCCATTGGTAGATGGACAGGGAAATTTTGGTTCGGTGGACGATCCCAAGTCTTTTGCTGCAATGCGTTATACAGAATCAAGACTTTCGCATTATGCACAATTATTGTTAAGTGAGCTTGGACAGGGAACCGTTGAATGGCAAGCAAACTTTGATGGTACCCTTACGGAGCCTATGCTGCTTCCTGCGCAGGTTCCTAATGTGTTATTAAATGGTGCAATGGGTATCGCTGTTGGCATGAGTACCGATATTCCGCCACATAATTTAAAAGAAGTAATAGATGCGTGCTTACATCTATTAAAATTTCCTCAGGCTGGACTTGAAAAAATCATGCAATTTATACCAGGGCCTGATTATGCTACGGGTGGCGAAATTATCACTCCAGAAGCAGATATACGCAAAATGTATCAAACTGGTCGTGGTGCTTTGAAAGTGCGCGCCAAATATGAGCGCAATCAACATGGCGAAATTATCATAAGTGAATTGCCTTATCAAGTGGCCTCTTCTAAAGTGCTCGAGCAAATTGCCAAGCAAATGAACTTGAAAAAATTACCCATGATCAGTGATTTGCGTGATGAATCCGATCATGAAAATCCTGTTTCTATTGTACTAGTGCCGCGTTCAAATCGAGTTGATATTGAAAAGCTGATGCATCATTTGTTTGCAACTACAGATCTAGAGCGCAATTATCGGGTCAATCTTAATATGATTGGTTTAGATGGCAGGCCTCAAGTTAAAAATCTTGTTCAAATTCTTACTGAGTGGTTAAGTTATCGCACCGAAACGGTGCGTTTGCGTTTAAACTTCCGTTTACAAAAAGTGAAGGCGCGCTTACATATATTAGATGGCTTATTGATTGCGTATTTAAATATTGATGAGGTTATTGCCATTATTCGTAACGAAGAGGATCCGCGCAGCGTGTTGATGGCTCGATTTAATCTTAGTCAAACACAAGCAGATGCCATTCTTGATATCAAACTGCGTCATTTAGCCAAACTTGAAGAACAAAAGATTCGCGCCGAGCAAGAAGAGCTTGCTGCAGAGCGTGATGAGCTTGAGCGTATTTTGGGTGATGAATCTTTATTAAAACAGTTAATTGCCAAAGAGCTTAAGACCATTCAAAAGGAATTTAAAGACGAGAGACGCAGTCTAATGATTGAGCGTGCGGAATCTAAAGCAATGGATGAGACAGAAATGGCGCCGGTAGAGAATGTAACGGTTATTTTATCTAAGCTTGGTTGGGTGCGTTGTGCCAAGGGCCATGATATTGACGTGGAAAATGTGAGTTATAAGGCCCAGGATCGTTTTGGTGCAATGGCGCATGCGCGTAGTAATCAAAATGCTTACTTTATAAGTAGTCTTGGTCGTGTTTATAGTCATAGTGTCCACCAACTCCCTTCTGCACGTGGCGCGGGTGAGCCCTTAACAGGGCATTTTAAAACCCAGCCAGGTGAAGCATTTGTAGGGGTTACAACGGGACTCGATGCAGATCAATTTGTTATTGGTTCAAGCGCTGGTTATGGTTTTTATGTTAGTGGTGCGCAGTTATTTTCAAAGAATAAAAATGGTAAACAAGTGTTAACCGTGCCAGAGCATGGTCACCCCTTGCCTTTATTGCCGCTTCCCAAAGAGATGCAAACATCACATATTGCAATGGTTAGTAAACAAGGGCGCTTATTGCTTATCGCCTTTGAAGAGCTTGTTGCGCTTGCCAAAGGAAAAGGACATAAGTTATTGCAAATTATGCCACAGGCTTATAAAAACAAGGATGATTATCTTGCTTTTTGGGCGGTTGTAGGGCCGGAGGCCTCCTTGAAAATTACTGCTGGTAAACGTCATATGGTGCTAGATGCAAAAGCTTTAGAAGATTACAAAGGCCATCGTGCGCTGCGCGGCAGTGCTTTGCCTAAGGGCTATCAGAAAGTGAATAAGCTTGATGTGGTTTAATAGATTAGCTAGGATCCTTTTCCACATAGTCTTAATCCTGAACTTTATTGATTGAATTTCAAAAAGTACATTTTGAAATTATGCCTGGCGACATTTTTCTAAAATCAACAAAACTCGATTAATTTTTAGCAGAATGCTTTTGGGTCAGGCAGAAAGAAGGTAAGTAAGCTTGAAGTGTTGCGGGCTTACCGATTAGCAGCATTGGAATGTGGCTGTGGACTCTTCCCGGGACCAATAATTTCAGATTCTATACGCCTTGCAGTATCTTTATATTCACGGCTTATAGCGTCTATATATATTTGAAGAGCATTATCTGTATTCTTATAGGCATCATATGTCGTCATCTCTAAACTTCCTCCTTGACTGTACTTTTGCTTTTTTTAGTATCTGTTGTTTTAGGCGGGTTTTTAAAGTCCGTCTCGTACCAGCCTTTTCCTTTGAGCTGAAATCCTGCAGCTGTGATGCACTTTTTTAAGCCGTCTTTATTACAACTTGGACAGGTGCTTAAAGGTGCATCGGACATTTTTTGTAAAGCGTCAAACTGATGCTGGCAATGCGGGCATTGGTATTGGTAAATAGGCATCTTTTACAACTTTACGTAACAATTTGGTCATAATAGCAGATTTTTGGAATTTTGTATAGCATTTTTAGCGATTTTAGTTGGATTGATTTTCAAGAATGGCTAAGAACGATAAGCTGCTATCTTTGTGCTGATGTAAATGACTTAAATATTGCTCTAATCTGGCATTATAGGGGTCACTGGCTTGAAGTGGTGCAATGGTCTGCGGCACAAAATAACGCATTTTTTCAATCCAGTCCTCAATGCTTAAGGTTTTTAAATCCGCCAATAGGATATATTCTTCAGTTTTAATATGGGCAATAATATTTTGTTCTTCTAGTTCCAAAAGCACTTTTTGAAGGCTGTTAAAGGCGCAATCACGTTCTCTTGAGAGAATATATTCTACCGAGGTGCTTTGCTTATTTTGCGCTCTTTCAAACAGATGTACCATGACTCTAAAGGCAAGCAAAAAAGGATCAATGTGTCTATGATGCCGTTTGGCTTGTTGGTGGCGAAGTGCATTCACTACCTGGGCACCAAGAAGAAAAATAACCCAAGAAAAATAAAGCCATAAGATGAAAAGGGGAATAAAGGCTACCGTACCATACAATACCGTGTAAGTGTGAATATGACCCAGGTAAAAAACAAACACATTTTTTGCAACTTCAAACAAGATACTTGCAAAAAGAGCGCCATACGCAGCATTTTTAAAGCGGACTTTGCAGTGCGGCACAATAAGATAGAGTAGTAAAAAAGCCACAAAGTTGACTAGGTATGGCAATATAGAAAGCATGAATGGTGTTTCAGGAATGTGCAGCCCAATTCCTAAGCTCCATGCATAAAGTGTGGAGCTGATAATAACACTCAGAACCAGTAAGATAGGCCCGGTCATAATAGCGCCCCAATAGAAAACTAAGCTTAAAAGCACATGGCGGCGCTTAGGTGTATGCCATATAGCATTGATGGTACTTTCAATGGTAAACATAGTAAGGGTTACGGTTATGAGTAAACTGATAATTTCTATAGCACCAAGGTGTGAGAGCTGTTGTTCAAATTTTGATAAATATGGACCAATAACACTTCCGGTATGCGGAACAAAGTTTTCTAAAATAAAATTTTGAATAGTGGTATATAGATGCTGATACACTGGAAATAGGCTCATAATGGAAATAAACACCAACAAAAAAGGCACTAAGGTTAAAAGCGTAGTAAAGGTCAGTGCTGCAGCACGCAAAGAGCCATTATCCTGATCAAAACGAAGGATGATCCAAACAAAAAAATGGACGATTTCCTTGATCTTAGTATAGATATTTTGCTTTAAATTTTTCATCATTCTTGTTAGAGTACTGATTTTACTTTAGGAGCATCATATCATGAGTTACATATTAGTTCTATACTACACAAAAACCGGCGCAACCAGAGATTTAGCGCATCACATCGCTCGTGGCGTAGAGCAGGGTGGAATGGAAGCAAAACTGCGCACGGTTCCTGAAGTTTCAGCAAACTGCGAGCAAAGCGCACCGAGTGTTCCAGAATCTGGCTCTGTTTATGTCAGTAAAGAAGATCTTGCCGGCTGTAGCGGTTTAGCGCTTGGAAGCCCTACCAGATTTGGTAATATGGCGGCACCTTTAAAATATTTTTTAGATACTACCTCTGATCTATGGCTCTCTGGTCAACTAATTGACAAGCCTGCAAGTGTTTTTACTTCCACTGCATCTCTTCACGGCGGCCAGGAAACCACTCTTGTTAGTATGATGTTGCCTTTAATGCACCACGGAATGATGATTTTAGGCTGTCCTTATAGTGAAGCAGCCCTGTTAAAGACCAAAACTGGCGGAACGCCTTATGGCTTATCGCATTTGGCTGGCGATAAGAGCGATTTTCCCATCTCCCAAGAGGAAAAAGCCATTGCAGT
Organism: uncultured Gammaproteobacteria bacterium; assembly: GCA_902563055.1. Lineage (GTDB taxonomy): Bacteria > Pseudomonadota > Gammaproteobacteria > Francisellales > CACEW01 > CACEW01. Next base: position 18,581 of record CACEWE010000022.1, read on the forward strand.
AACCGTGGGCAAACGTTTGGCGCAAATTGCGCTTAAAGTGGCTTAAAATGAGTCAGTTTCAACTTGTGCTTGCTTCAGCCTCTAAAGGGCGTCAGATGGTATTGGATAAATGTGCTATTGCTTATCAAAAAAAGCCTGCAGATGTTGATGAAACTGCTCTGAAAGGCGAGTCTGCCATAGACTTAGTGCAGCGTTTGAGCATACTCAAGGCTCAAACCATCGCTCAAAGCTTAAATGGTTCGTTTTTAGTCATTGGCTCTGATCAAGTGGGCCTGGTAGATCAAACCATTTTAACCAAGCCTCTTAACCATGAAAAAGCGACAGAGTATCTGCGTTTGTGTCGCAATCGAGAAATTCATTATTTTACCGGTTTGTGCTTGTATGATGTGGCGGCACAGAGCTACGAGTATGTGTTAGATACGAGCGTGGTGCAGATGGCCAATTACAGTGATGCGGATATAGAGCGTTATTTACAAGAACAAAAACCCTATTTTTGTGCCGGAGCCTTGCAGGTTGAGGGGGTGGGTATAAGCTTTATTAAAAATATTCAAGCAAAAGACCCTAATACCTTAATTGGTTTGCCACTGATAGATCTGCAACATCTACTTGAAAAAAAACAGCTGCATTTATTAGATTTTGTTGCGCAAAAATAGGCCTGTGATAGTGTTCTAAGCTTGCAATAAAAGCATTTATACGTACTATAGAAGCATGAGCTGTTTTTAAAGATGACTTTAGTGAACCTTCTGCGTGCGATAGCCTTATTTTTTTTATTAAGTTCAAGCGTGTTGGCACAGCCTTTGGTAAATATAAGGCCCTTGTCCAAAGATCCAAGTAGGCCTGTCTGGTTTGTGAAACGCGATGCGCTACCTATGTTAGATGTTGCCGTTATTTTACCTGCTGGCTCAGTGCGCGATGGAGATAAGCCAGGGCTGGCTAGTTTAACCGCCTATCTTTTAGCCACTGCCCCTGGTGGGGATAGCGAAGCGGCATTTGCTAAAAAATTAGCACGCAATGGCATTAAGTATAATATTGATGTACAGAAGGATTTTGTGCAGTGGCATTTTCGCAGTTTATCTGATCAGGCATCTATTGAACATCTAGAGCAGGCTATTTCTGCACTTTTATTACAACCGGATTTTAAGCGCATGGCCTATGGACGCGTTAAGGCTCAGTTGGCCCATATTCATCATATTCATAGTTTAAATCCTAAAGATATTGTGCCAGTTGAGATCTATAAACATTTGTTTCAAGCACAAAACTATGGCCATGCGGCTATTGTAGATAAAGTAGCTTATGATGCTATTAATCCCAAGGCTGTATATGACTTTTACCAAAAGTATTATCTCCGTCAAAACGCGAAGATTGCGATTGTAGGTGCAATAAGTGCCCAGCAGGCAAAAGAAATTGCAAAGCGCTACCAACAAGGCTTAAAGGCTCCTGTGTCTCAAGCGGTGCTGCATGTAGATAAAAAACAGCGCAATCAAGTAAGAATTATTACTATGCCAACGACACAGGCCAATATTGTCTTGGCCACGTATGGCTACCATGCCAATGCAAAAGAGCGTATTGCAATGCTTTTGGGTAATGAGATGTTAGGTGGATCTTATGCTTTAGGGCGCTTAAATAATTATATGCGTCAAGAAATGGGCTATGCTTATAGTATTTCAAGTTTTTGGTGGCCTTTATCCTTTGCCGGTGTATACGGCGTGAAAATGCAGGTCGATAAAAACAAAGCCCATCAGGCGCTGCAAGATTTATATTACCAAGTAGCCCGTTTTGCGCAGTTCGGTCCGACATCTACAGAGTTTAATCAAGCTAAAAAAGCGCTCATTGCCTCGTATCCCATGCGCTTTAGTTCGGCAAAATCTTTAATAAACACCTTAAGTTTTCTCTTAGCCTATGATTATCTCATAGATACAATAAATGATTTTCCTGCTAAAGTAGAAGCCTTAGATCTTAAAACGGTGCATCGTGTGATGCAAAACCAGCTCAAAGGCCCCTGGTTAACCTTGATAGTAGGAGCGTAAAAATGGCAGTACAAAACCAAATACGTATTATTGGCGGTAGTTGTAGAGGTCGAAAAATTCCTGTATTAAGAGCGCAAAGCTTACGCCCTACCATGGATAGGGCACGTGAAACCTTATTTAATTGGTTAATGCATGATATTGCTGATGCACGATGTTTGGATGTTTTTGCAGGATCAGGAGCACTTGGTTTTGAATCTCTCTCTCGAGGGGCCACGTGTGCAGTTTTATTAGAAAAAAGCAGTTCGGTGTTTCATCAATTGCAACAATCCTGTGATTTACTGGGTTTTGATACCAGTTGCAGGGTCAAACACCGCGATGCGACAAAATGGCTAGCACGGCCTTCAAGAGAACCTTTTGATATTATTTTTATTGATCCACCGTTTCAATACCCTCAAATGATTACCAAGACTTTACATTTTATTGCAGAATTTCATTGGATTTTGCCAGATGGCCTTGTTTATATTGAGGCACCTAAAGATTATCCCCTAGCGTTACAACTACCAAATTATTGGCAAATCTATAAACAAACAGAAGTTTCTGAAGTGGCGATGTATTTATTGAAAATCGCGCACTAAGGCTCTTGGTTATTTTTTTTCAATTTAACTAAAGGCATAAAAAAACCCTATGAGAGCTTTTGCTCTCTTAGGGTCTTTGTGTTTGTTTTGATTACTTTTTTTTAGGATGTAATCAGATCTTACTATTAGTCACAGGCATCAGCTGCAGTAATCACACTATCTGGGTCATCTGACTCGTAGGCTAATATAAATGAATCTGGCATTCCTAGTGCAGTTTTAAGTGCATTGGTAGTAGACTCATTAACTGAGAAATCTACATACAAGCAAGATTTACCAGTTCCCATAAGTTCACCAATTACCGGGTTATTAGATTTTTTAGATACCATCTCAGTGGTAGGGTGGGTTGCATCGGTTAAGCAAATGACGTCCCCGGCACCAAATGAGATTGCAATATTACCACCTAAGCTGCTTTGAGCTGGAATAAGGGCAACATTTTTACCTGCAAGGTTTTTATGTGAATCGGCTTTGATGTGAAACCAAAGTACTTTTTCAGCATCAGCATAACATACTCTTTGAATTTTGGATGTTGATGCTGCTACATTACATTCTCTATTATCAACAGATTCAGACTCTGCGTTTTCCTCTGTTTGTATGGTACTGCCACAACTGGTTGCAACAGCGGCGAAATCCGCAAGCTGAGCAGTTGCAATTTCAAGACCGAAATCTTTTGCATTCACTAAACCAGCAGAGAAACCTACTCGGTTTAATTCAGCAAAAATAGCAGCTGCAGTGTTTTTGTCAGCTAAGTCTGGTGTATCTAAGGCAAAACCAGACTGAGATATACAAGCAACAGCCGCGCTAGAGATAGCAAGTCCTGTTGTTTTGATTAGTTTTGATAATTTCATTTTTTTCTCCCTTTTTATTATTGTTGCTTTAATTTTTTTATTTTTGTTATTGTTGCTTTTGCTATTTTGTTTTTTATTTATTTTTATTGTCGATGTTTTTAATTATTATACCCTAATTATAGTACATATTAATAAAATATCAAATAAATATATAGTATTAATTATATTTAAATTATTATTCGCAGTCAGTGCCTTCATCTTCAAACGGATAATCGCCTAGATTGTCCTTAATTGTTTCAAGGTTTGCATATGCACAGCTTTGTCCATCGCCAATTATAGAGCCAATAATTTCGTTATTTTCTCCTTCAGAAAGAGAGTAGGAGCCATTTTGTGCATTGGTAAGGCAGGCTATTTGACCCACTCCAAAAGAAATATTACCGTTGTCAGCAACATTTGCAATAAGCAGAACCAATCTATTTGCTATAATTTTTTCACTATCATCCTTGAATTTAATCCATACTACATGATTATCTTTAGTGCCTTGTTGTGCTTGGTTATGGACATATACTGCACCATCTATTTTAGATCCTGCCGAGATCGTACAGGCATTTGTAGCTATTTCATCGCCTGAGTTGACTCTGGTTGCAATATCTGTCGTACAGTTGGTGATAGTTTGATTCATATCGGATAATTGTGATACAACATTTTCTTGGGCAATTGTATTTCCTTGGATATCAAGGCCGGTTGAGAGGTTACGTGCAAATTCAGCAGGGTCTAATCCCAATGCATCTGCAACGGCAGCTTGGGTAGATTGACAAGATTTAAGCGCATCTTTCCCATATAAGGCTAGGGATTTTCTTGCATGTACGGTTTCGATTATGGTTGTGCCACCTAGTTCAAGATGATTATTTTGCCCTGAAAGGTTTGCAAAATCATCTGGGTTGGTATTAAGCAGATATCCGCCGTTAGCCATATCGTAGATTAATGGTGCATTTTCACCAACTAAAATACTATTATTTAAACTTAAAGAGGGCACTATGAGTGCGTTTGCATTGTTTGAGGTAATATCTAAAGCCATTTGTTGCATATCCACGAGTGAAGATTCGCTTACTACACTGGTTTCATAGACATCATAGTTATAGTTTCTCTCCATAATATTATAGGAGTATACGGTGCTATTGCAGATGCTGCTGTTATAGTAATTCGTTTCCTCACTACAACTAAGTAACAATATTGATCCAAAACCATTTGATCCTCCTCCATTACCCCAGGTGACACCATAGCTAGCGCTATTGGGGTAGCGTCCATCATCTACATGACGGTTATTAATAGCGATATTTGATTTATTGTAACCAGGAGCATATTCTGCAATTGCTACATCATTATTAGCAGTTTTTCCAAGCTTAGCTTGTAATATTGCACTGCTCAATTGATTAGACTGCGACTTATTCACGACATACATATGTGGATATTGATCGCTTATGGTTGCTAAGATTTTATAGCCAACAACCGTATCAACAAGAGAGGTTACGGTTTCAGGTGTAAGGCTTGGTGTGATATTTTCATTTTTAATCCATTGTGCACTTGTCATACCGTTACTTTTTTTAAATTCAAGGTAAATATTTTTCCCATCATCTAAATGTGATTTTAAGCTGGCTTCATTATCATTAGCATATTGTTTTATAGTAATGTCTGTTTTGCTTGAATCGGTAAACTCACCCTCTGCAAGTAGGGACCCTCCGGCAGTACTATATAAATAGAGTTGTGGGTCGCTTGGGTGATAGTTTTCTGAAGCAACTGGCATCTGGAATCCTGATTCTATCATAGATGGTGTGCGCGGAATACTAACGCTTATAGCACTGTCATTGCTTGTAAAGTCGATTGTATTATCACTTAGTTGCGCATCATTAACACTAACGTCGCTATTGAGCATAATTTGTAAATTATTATCTGCAGTAAAGCTTCCATTTCCTATGATTTGGCCATCAGCCTGTTTTAGAACAATGGCACTGGCATTACTATCTAATTCAGATGGCAAATTATCAGCACTAATTTCTAATAAAGCTTTCGTGTTAATAGAGAACGCTCTATAGTCATCATCGCCTTGTGTGCCTGTGCTGAGCGTATGTGGAACTTGAATTTGGCTCGAGCCATATGCAATGGCATCTTTATCACTAGATGCGGTTAAACTCACCGCATCTGCAGAATAGATTTCATAACTTGTATTAACATAATGGTTATCTTCAACAGGATAAAGGTTCTCTACATCTTCAAGTAAGCTAGCACTTACACTATTATCGATAAATGATGTTGTGGTTGAAATAATATTGTCATTTGAGGTATCCCAAGTAAAGCGCGTTAAAATAGGGTTGCTGTTGGATGAAAGTGTTGGGCTTTGATGTCCATCTTTGAGTAATTGACTTCTTTTAAAGTCTAGATCTTCTATACTCACGTTATTACTGCTATCATCTACAAGATTATCAATTACGCTTTGGTTATAGACTTCCCAGCCAGCAGGTAAGTCATTTGCAATGGAGCTTATGGGGATAAGCATAAGAGCTAAACTTGTAGCATAAAATACCACCGTCTTTTTTATGATAAAGTTTTTATGTGTATTAAACGTTTTCATTTGTTTACCCCTCTTATGTAAATACCTTTTTATTTTGTTTTTTCTTTATTTTTGTCTGCTTATTTCTGGTTTTTTTAATTATTATACCTTAATTATAGTATATATTTATATAATATCAAATAAAATGTAATAATATTTTTATTATACATTGTTCGTTGTTGTATAAAAAAACCCTACAAAAGACTGTGCTCTTGTAGGGTTTTTGTATTGGTTTTGATTACTTCTTTTTAGGATGTAATCAGATATGACTATTAGTCACAAGCATTACCTGCAGTAATTACACTATCAGGGTTATCTGACTCGTAGGCTAATATAAATGACTCTGGCATACCTAGTACAGTTTTAAGGTTATTGGTTTCAGTCTCATCAACTGAGAAATCTACATACAAGCAAGATTTACCAGTTCCCATAAGTTCACCAATTACAGGGTTGTTAGATTCTTTAGATACCATCTCGGTGGTAGGGTGGGTTGCATCGGTTAAGCAAATGACGTCCCCTGCACCAAATGAGATTGCAATATTACCACCTAAGCTGCTTTGAGCTGGAATAAGGGCAACATTTTTACCTGCAAGGTTTTTATGTGAATCGGCTTTGATGTGAAACCAAAGTACTTTTTCAGCATCAGCATAACATACTCTTTGAATTTTGGATGTTGATGCTGCTACATTACATTCTCTATTATCAACAGATTCAGACTCTGCGTTTTCCTCTGTTTGTATGGTACTGCCACAACTGGTTGCAACAGCGGCGAAATCCGCAAGCTGAGCAGTTGCAATTTCAAGACCGAAATCTTTTGCATTCACTAAACCAGCAGAGAAACCTACTCGGTTTAATTCAGCAAAAATAGCAGCTGCAGTGTTTTTGTCAGTTAAGTTTGGTGCATCTAAGGCAAAACCAGACTGAGATATACAAGCAACAGCAGCGCTAGAGATAGCAAGTCCTGTTGTTTTGATTAGTTTTGATAATTTCATGGTATTTCTCCTTTTTTATTTTTTTGTAAAAAGCCTGTAGCTTTTTGCAATTTTTATTATTATTTTTTATTTTTATTTTTTTTGTTGTTATTTATTATTTTTATTATGATTTTATTTATTTGTTATTATTTGTTATTGTTAGTTGTCTCCTTTTATATTTATGGTCTATTCATATTCAAATTATTCTTCGCAAGCTAGTGTTCCATCATCTTGTCGGGTCTCAAATGGGGAATCTATTCCTAAGGCATCAAGTTCAGTATAGGCACATTTTTGTCCTTCGCCGATAATGCTACCCATCAATTCATTGTTTTCTCCTTGTGAGAGTGAGAATGAACTATTTTGTGCATTAGTAAGGCAAGCGAGCTCATTAACACCAAATGAATAGGTAATATTTCCTCCATTATCTACTTGGTTAGGAATGAGTAAGAGGAAGCGCTCTCTGATGGTTACAAAGCTATCTTCATCAAAGGCAATCCAGAGTGCTTTTTGCTCACGACTATCAACCCAGCATGCTTTTTCAATTTTTGAAGTGGCTGCAATAGTCTCACATTGATAGTTTCCTATTCCAGAGCCAGAGGAATTTAAGTCCGTACCAATTTTAGTGACACAGGCGGTTATAGATTCTTCTAAATCACTTAATTGTGATTGGACTTGTTCTTCGGTTTTATTTTCAACTTCACTCAGTCCAGTAACCCAGTTGTCAAGCTCTATGCCAAGGCTTTGTGCGAGTTGATCCCATGAGGCATTATGGACAATGGCATCAAGTCCAGCAGCAGTTTCACCAGATGATCCGCTTGTAGAGGCCATCCCAGGCGCTGATCCGTATAAGTTGAGTGATTTTTCAGCATGAACGGTTTCGATCACAGCATCTAAAACAAGAGAATATTCTCCACTGCCACCCACATAGTTGGCACTATCGGTGATGAGACTATAGGATTGTGTTGCTGCATCGTACTGTACAGCCGCATCTGAGCCCCATCTTGCATCTTTTGACCCATCAGGGTTAATAAGCATAACCGCTGGTAACATCATTCCAGAATGTCCTGTTATCGGACTGGTAACAAGTTCTGTGCCACCCGTGAAGTTTAGTGGAACGCCTTGTCCAGCAGGATAGCTTGGTAGTTCACCGAGAAATGCCGTTTCTGTAGCATAGCCTTCGATTAAGTTCAAATTAGTATCAGGGTAGCTGAATCCCCACCTATTGTTGATATATCTAATTTCCATGGAGTCATCACCTAATCCAGCTTTGATAGTTTCTATAGTATTACCGTGTTGAAATCTTTCTAAGGCTAGAGTACCATCTGGACGTTGTGTAAGGACGGCATGCACCTTATATTCGTTGTTAGCATCAATAACATCTATATTTCTACCGGGCATTGCATCGGTAATCAAAGAACCGTCATACGCCTCAACTGGAGCAGATTCAATGACAGGCTCTCTGTATGTGAATGCTACTAGACCATCTTCCAAGTGTACTTTTTTGACGTTACTACTATTAATATTACAGTTTGGTGTTTCACATTGCAAAACTGCTGCGAAATCATTACTCCATTGATTTTTTAAACCGATATCTTCCTTGGTATTGCCGTCATAAAATTCTGAAACGCTAATATACCCATCACGCGTTAACTTAGCTTCACCAATGACATCAGCTTTAGTGTAGTCATGATTGTTCACTACGTATAAATAAGGATATTTATCAATGTCTACGTCAACACCGTAACTGTTGTTAACCAGACGCATTTCATAGCTTTCAGGACTGCCTTGCACAAAAGTTTGTGCATTACCGTCTCCATCTACATATGATAAGGTATTTGAGAGTGCTTTAGTTTGATCGTTGCTTACCCCCGCGTTAGGTGTAATGTTTAAGGTTTTGGTGCCGTTAATGTTTTCAACGCTTCCTACTCCTATGGCATCTCCATCTTTATTGAGAAGTTTGATATCTGTAGCGTTCGTGTCTAGTGCACTGGGAAGGTTTGAACTTGATGATGTAATATTGTTCTGAACTTCAAAAGCATACTCTCTATAGTCTGGATCGTCACTTGTTTTATAGGTAAAGGTTTCTGGTGCTACAATGCTAATGCCATCCCCAATGTTAATAACAGATTGTGCATCAGATCCATCTAGTGTAGCGACTTCTGAGCTAATGAGTTTCATATTTACATTAACGTAATTTCCATCTGCAGCAGGATAAGCATTTTCTATATCATTAGCTAGATCATACTGATATATGGGACCAAGGTCACTGCTCCAACTTTGATTAAAGTCGTATAAGCTTGCATCACTGACAGTTGTGGTGGGCGACATCATAAGCATCCCTCCAGAAGTAGACATTAAACCATTGGCAAGGCCATAGCCTGAGGTCAAATCATCGGCATCAAAGTCCATCTGTTCCAAAGTTATTGCCTCACCATTACCTGTCAGATTATCTACAAGGTCAGCATTATGTACAGTCCAACCGGCTCCCTCAAGATCAGAGCTTAAATTTGCATGGGCTGTTGTGGTGCTAATAGCGAGTAAGCAGGCTGAGGTGAGTAGTGCACTGCTGAGAATTTTTAGATGTTTGCTTGGAGCGCTTATAGTTTGTAATGCTCCTTGAATTATATTATTTCTAAGTTTCATGGTTTCCCCCTATTTATTATTATGTTTTATTTTTCATTTTTTATATGCGTTTTTATTTTTTTTGCCTTTTTTAAACTTATTATGCCCTAATTGTAGTACATAAGTATTAATAATGCAAAAAAAATATCACAATTAATTTGTCTATAATAATAAATATAAATATTGGGGTGTGTCATGGAGAGACACTCCATGACCGTGTGGTTTAGCTGTGGCAAGGACCAATAATTTAGCCTGGCCCATTACATGCATTACTGCCATCTATCGAATTGTCATCAGGATTGGTATATTTAGCAATAAATGAAAGTGGCATGCCTAGTGATGTCCTTAATGCAGTGGTTACGGCATCGTTGGTCACACTAAAGTCCACATATAAACAAGATTTACCAGTACCCATCAATTCGCCAATTAATGAATTATTAGAAGATTTTGATACCATAACGGTATTAGGATGGGTTGCATCTGTGATACAAATAACTTCTCCTGCTTCAAAAGAAATGGAAATATTACCACTTTGGTCAATTTGTTGTGGAATAAGCGCAATATTTTTTTCAGCAAGATTAATATGGGCATCATCTTTAAGATGAAACCATAATACTTTTTCATTATCTGCATAGCAAACTTTCTCTATTTTAGAGGTTGATGCAGCTACATTACAGGCTCTATCATCATCTTTGGGTTTTTCTGAATTTTCTATGGTTGCAATATTTTCACCGCATTTGGTGGCAACAGATAAAAAATCGCCAAGTTGTGAGGTTGCAACTTCAAGGCCCGTATCCTTTGCTTCAGCAAGTCCTGCTGAGAATCCAGCCTCATGAATG